>DAOWCB010000087.1 GCA_030633795.1 Candidatus Aminicenantota bacterium
CCTGGATTATTCACTAGTCGAGACCTTCCGCCCCACCCTAGTAACGAAGGAGGAGAGGCGAGGCACAGGGTACGAAGCAGATGCATTAAGATCTGCTCGCTTATTAGGTAAAAAATGCCTATGAAAATATAAGGAGCCTATCTTAAAAATGTCTGTGTTGCCATTTGCTGCAATATCAGGATATTATTCTGATATTACTGGAATAATAAGAACTATCTGCATTTTTTATGAATAATTCAAGTTAATTGGAGGGAGAAAGTATGAAAAAAGCATTTATTTTGCTGTGTGTGTTTCTCATTGTACTGGCATGTCAACAGAATCAAGGCACTCAAAAGAGCAAATTGTCGTTTGAGCTTTCGTTTCCAGAAGAGAAGAGTGCAGACGCTATGGACGGGCGCATGCTGTTATTGGTTTCCAAGGACGATAGCAATGAGCCCCGATTCCAGATAAGTGACGGACCGGACACTCAACTCGTGTTCGGCATCGATGTGGATGGGCTGAAACCCGATGAATCTGTTATCATCGATGCGAATGTCTTTGGTTATCCTCTGAAGAGCATTGCCGAAATTCCTCCTGGAGACTACTGGGTGCAGGGACTTCTGAATCGGTATGAAACTTTCCACCGTTCGGATGGCCACACCGTGAAGCTCCCCCCAGATAAAGGGGAAGGGCAGCACTGGAATCGAAAGCCGGGGAATTTTTACAGCACACCGGAGAAGGTGTCCATCGATCCGCAGAAAAATATTGCCATCGCTATTGTTTTGGACCAGGAGATTCCGCCGATTCTTCCTCCTGAAGATACCAAGTACATCAAACACATAAAAATCCAAAGCAAACTCCTTTCGGATTTCTGGGGACGTCCGATGTATTTGGGCGCATGCATTCTTTTGCCCGAGGGATTTGATGAGCATCCTGAAGCCCGATACCCCCTGGTTGTTAATCACGGGCATTTTCCGTACACATTCGGCGGATTTCGTGAAGAACCGCCTGATCCTGACCTTGAGCCCACTTACAGTGCGCGTTTTGATTGGCCGGGCTACAACAAAACCCAGCAGGAATACGCGCATAAATTCTACTTGTGGTGGACAGCCCCGGATACACCTCGTGTTATCATCATCGAGGTCCAACATGCCAATCCTTACTACGACGACTCTTACGCGGTCAATTCTGCCAATCTCGGACCGTACGGGGATGCCATCACCTATGAGCTGATTCCCCACATCGAGGAAAAATTCCGCGGAATAGGGGAGGGCTGGGCCCGAACCCTTTACGGCGGATCCACCGGAGGCTGGGAAGCCCTGGGTGTTCAGGTGTTTTATCCCGATGAATACAACGGATGTTATGCGGCTTGTCCCGATCCGATCGATTTTTGTCAGTATTGCCTGGTCAACATATATAAAGATAAAAACGCCTATTTTTTAGATAGTTTATTCAAAAAAACTCCCAGGCCGGGCCAACGAAATTGGCTGGGAGAGATCAGCTGCACCCTCGAAGAAACAAACCACAAGGAGTTGGCTATTGCGACAAAAGGCCGTTCCGGAGACCAGTGGGATATCTGGCAGGCCGTTTATTCTCCAGTTGGGGAGGATGGTTACCCCAAACCGATCTGGGATAAGGTGACTGGGGAGATCGATCACGAAGTGGCCGAATACTGGCGGGAAAATTATGATCTCAGCCACATCCTGAAAAGGGATTGGAAGACTCTTGGGCCGAAGCTCCTGGGCAAGATTCACATCTATTGTGGGGATATGGATAATTATTATCTGAACAATGCGGTTTACCTGACAGAAGAATTCCTGGAAAGCACGACGGATCCATATTACAGCGGTGAAGTGGACTACGGTGACCGGGCTGAACACTGCTGGAACGGAGACCAAACTCAACCCAATGCCATCTCGAGACTCCGCTACCATCAGATGTTTATCCCCATGTTTGTGGACCGAATGATGAAAACAGCGCCAGCCGGTGCAGATTTAACCAGCTGGCGTTATTGACGTTTAGATCACACTTGGCCAAAGGTGGTTTGATGGCAACGAAAATCAGGGATGAAGAAAGTCGGATTGTCAAAGAATGTGTCGAAAGATTGAGGGAGGGTCAACTTGCTCCTTGGAAAGTGGAAGATGACCTTAGGTCAACTTATGGTATGGAAATCCCTGTAAACTTCAGGATCGCGGCCCTATGCCGTCAGCATTTTATAGAAGCGATTACAGGCGAAAATTTCCGTTATATTTTTGTTCCGGAAAAACCATACAAAGAACGTTATCTTTGCGCAAAAGATGATTTTATCTGTGAACTGGATATTCGTGATGAAAAACACACATGCTCTCTCTGTGCGTCCGAATTGAAGCCCATGAATCAGTATGCTCCTCTAGTCGCGAATTATGTGGGAGGCCAAGAAGATTATTTCTCGTATGCAGGACAGGTTCCTGTTACAGGAGATGTACAGAAAACATTCACGAATCTTCTGGTGTATGGGACGGGTTTGGGCCCGATCGGAGTGACCCGAGGGAGCTTTCTGATAAACAAATTGGGCGGAGCAGAGGTCAAGGTGGCGGAATTCGCTGCGGCTGTCCGTTGTTTGGGCTTCCTTTTCCAGACAGAGGAACTGCGGCGGAAGGCGCAATGTGTTATCGAAGCGTTTCTCCCTGAAACCAAAGCTAAAATGCAGGATAAGATGTTGGAATTCGGCGGCTGTATCAGCTCTGTGGATTTTGATCATGCCGAAACACAGCGTGGATTTATCCTTTATGTGGATTTTGTGGCTGAATTTACGAATTTCCGTGGGCATGGCGATATCAGCCGCGCCGTGGGATTCATCAAGCCAGAGGTGGAAAAAAAACTTTCATCACAGGGGGTCCATTATGAATTGAGCGTGATCGCTCAGGGCCATGACGGAGATTTGAAACCCAGCCCTCGAAACAAAAGAGGCAGGAAAGCGATGGCCCAAGTGAGGATTCCTATATCAGATTTTAAAGGACTTCTGAAGGTAGATCCCGAAAAATTTCTCTCTTTTGTGGAGGTCGATGGAGTAGGATCCCAAAGGCTGGGATGCCCGTTTTATTCTGGCATGGGAGGAGAGATCTTGCCGGCAGTATACAAGGCCACCAAGGTCAATCCCCACAGTCCGCTTGTATCCTGTTTTCAGAATATCTATGCAGAAAAAGACCAGGGAGATGTGATTTACCGGGTGGAGTTGCCAAACATCGAGGTGGGAGTATTGTCTTCGCGAGAGGGTCTGATGTCCCCGGTTGGGAGGGAAGCGATGCGTATCATGGGCATCCAAACGGCAAAGGAGTTTGCCGCATCGGTGGTTGCCCAAGTTTTGGCCGGGGAGTTCAACCTGGCTTTGGAAATTTCTAGAGAGAAGCTTTACAGTTAGTTTTAATTTTTTACAAAAAATGGAAAGTGATAATCAAAGATTGTCCTGCGTTGCGGGAAGAACTCTTCAGTATTTGAAATTTGGAGGTTACCGATGAAACGGAAGATATTTTTAACTCATTTTATAAATCTTGCTCTTATGCTTGGTCTTACGGCCAATATTTTTGCTTCGGATATCCCAAAACCGGAGACATATTTCGGCCATCTGCCCGGAGCGGACTTTAAGTTGATCCGCTGGGAGAAAATCTATGAATATTTCCATTTGCTCGGAGAAAAAAGCAACAGGATAGAAGTGGAAGATTTGGGGAAAACAACGCTTGAGAATCCATTTCTTCTGGCCATCATATCCTCTCCCGAAAATTTATCTCAGCTGGATAACTACAAGGCGATCGCACGAAAGCTTGCAAGAGGAAGTGTCTCTGAGCAAGAGGCCATTCGATTAGCCGAACAAGGGAAGACCATCGCTTTGGTTACCTGCAGCATGCATGCCAGCGAAATTGGACCCACCCAGATGTCCCCGGAGCTGGCTTACGTCTTGGCAACCGATAACACCCCCGCAATTAAACAGATTTTGGACAATGTGATTTTTCTTCTTGTCCCTAGCTGGAATCCTGACGGCAACGTCCTGGTAGTGGATTGGTATCGTCAAAATGTGGGGACTCCATACGAGACATCCCCGATGCCTTGGTTATACCACCACTATGTCGGGCATGATAACAACCGCGATGCTTTTATGCACACCCAGATCGAGACGCGTTATGTGAATAATATCCTGTATCATGAGTGGTTCCCGCAGATTTTTATGGACATGCACCACATGGGAAACTCGGATGCAAGGCTGTTTCTTTCCCCGTTATACGAACCCCGGCATCATTCTCTCGATCCCTTGCTCACACGCGAAATCGAACTGACCAGTGCCTACATGCGGACGGTGTTGGAAGAACAGGGCAAGATCGGCGTCATGCATTATGCCAACTGGAACCACTGGCGGATGTCGGCGATCCATACCTGTGCCCTTTGGCACAACGTGACCACCATCCTATTCGAGGCTGCGGCCACCCGTATGGCCACACCCATATTTCAGACAGCAAGGGATCTTTCCGGAGCAGGCAGTGGGGGGCTCGGTAAACAGGGGAACAATCAGACCATAAACTATCCTAGCCCTTGGCCTGGTGGTTGGTGGCGACTGAGGGATATCGTGGAATACGCCTACTGGTCTGTTATCGGGTTTTTGGAAACAGGGGCCATACACAAAGATAAATATCTTCTGAATATGTACCGAATGGCGAGGAATTCTATCGAGAAGGGGAAAAGCCAGGCCCCGTATGCCTATGTCATTCCCAAGTCCCAGAAAGATCCCAACACTGTAGCCAAGATGATCAACATTCTTATTGCGAATGGAGTGGAGATCCATACAGCTGAAAAATCTTTCAAGGCACAAAACAGGGAATACCCCTCGGGGACGTACGTTGTATTGCTTTCCCAAGCCTACAGGCCTTTTATCATAGATATCTTAGGCCCACAAATCTATCCTGACCGAAGACAGTATGAAGGAGGACCGCCAGAGCGGACTTTTGACCTGACGGGATGGACACTTGCCTATCAGATGGGAGTAGAGGCCGTCAAGATTGATCTACACTTCGAAGCTCAGCTTCAACAAATCCTGGATGCGAAACCTCCGGAGGGAAAAGTCATAGGAAGCGGGAACACGTATATTTTGGACCACAATGTCCTGGATAGTTTCAGGGCTGTTAACCGGCTTCTGGAAGAAGGAGCCAATGTCGGTTGGGCCATCGAATCTTTCACTTCCGGTGGGAAGAGATATCCTCCAGGGGCGATTATTGTTTCAGGATCAGACTTAAGCCGTAAAATCCAATCCCTATCCAAAGAATTTAATCTTCAGATAAATATGGGAAACTCTCCTGAGAAGCTCATCAAACTCAAGTCTCTCAAATTAGGTTTGTTCAAGCCCTGGATCGCCAATATGGATGAGGGATGGACCCGCTGGATATTTGATAACTGGGAGTTCCCTTACACAACCATTCACGATGAGGAAATTCGCAATGGCGATCTCAAGGAAAAATACGATGTTATCGTATTGACGAACATAACATCTAGGCGAATAATCGATGGTCACAGGGAAGGAACAGTTCCCTCCCAGTATGCCGGGGGTATCGGAGAGCATGGATTGGTTGCTCTGCTTCAGTTTGTCAAACATGGCGGGACTTTAATCACCCTTAATTCCTCCTGTCAACTGCCAATAAATCATTTCAAGGTTCCTTTGAAGGATGTGTCCCGCAAATATCCCACCACCGAATTTTTCTGCCCCAGTGCTATTCTAAAAGTTAATGTGGACAACACCCATCCCATCGGCTACGGGATGGAAAATACAGCCAATGTGGTCTCCTATGGAAGCCCGTTCTTTGAATTTCTGGATGCCGACAATATAAATTCAAACGGGAAGAAGGACATGGTGATGAGTACAAAAATCGTCGCCCGTTACCCCAACAGCAATCCGTTTATGAGCGGCCGTTTGATCGGAAATCATCTATTGCATAACAAACCGGCACTGGTTGAGGTCGGATATGGAAAAGGCAAAATCATCATGTTCGGATTTCGGCCTCAGAATCGTGCTCAGCCGCACGGGACGTTTATGATGTTTTTCAACTCCCTGTATTATGGTCCGGCATCGGCAAGTAGGAACTAATTCATTATTATCCCCTGATTTCGAAAAACAGGAAACAGCATTCCTGTCCAGCAAGTGTTATCGTGTTACCTGGAACTAAATTCCTTGAACTTTGTTTTTGTATGTGGTATGCAAATAGTGGAGTGAAAGGATAACCTAAAAAAAAAGTATTTTTCATGTATTCTACAGAACAGCTGACTAGGCATCTCATCAGAATATCAAGTCCTGTGTTAGACCGTGCTGTCAAACGCTTATCCTTTAATAAAAAACTC
>DAOWCB010000215.1 GCA_030633795.1 Candidatus Aminicenantota bacterium
ATTATCTCTTAATAATTTTTTCACTTTTATTACCTGAATTATTTATAAAAAATGCCGATACTTTTATTACTTCAGCAATGTCAGAAAGTATCCTGACAATGCTGTAAATGACAAAAAAACATTTTCAAGAGTACCATTCTTTCGAGTTTATATAAACCTTAATGTTAGGGTTGGCTGGATCGGCATCGGCATTTTTTATCCTTCGGACGAGCCGATCTCACTACATCGGCTTCGTTGTAGCCCATTCGCAGTAGTTCACAACAACTTCATGGGCCACTTCCTCGTCGCTGCAGCAATCTCGTCTCGTGAATAATCCAGTTTGGTTTTGTTAAGGCATAGATTATTAATGAACTGAAGTTAAAAAGCAAGTTAGAATCGATGCTGAACCAATAAATCTCTTTCAAAGAATACTCATATAAATTATGCCAGAATTATCCATAAATTGCGAGAATTAATTACAAATCCGATCGACCTTTTTTGACATCAAATCATCGCTGTGTTATAAGTTTTTCACCTCCAAACATTCTATCCAGAGGGAGGCTACACATGATAAAAAAAATCAGTCACCTGGGGGTGGCTGTGAAGAATCTTGAAGAGGCGCGGGAATTTTACCGTTCGGTTCTAAAACTGGAATCCTCCGATCCTATCATAGGCGGAGATGGGACGTTGAGGGTGAGCATGGTCAAGGTCGGCAAGGTTCTGATCGAACTCATCGAGCCCATAGGGAACGATGGAGTTATGGCCAAATTTCTGGAAAAACGCGGCGAGGGTTTTCACCATATCTGTTATGATGTGGACGACATCAACGCAGCTATTTTATCGCTTAAAGAATCGGGAATGGATGTCCTCGGAGAACCGAAGCCTGGAGCCGAAGGCAAAAGCGTGTTCCTACACCCTCGGGGGACTTTTGGCGTCCTGGTTGAGTTGGTCGAAAAAGAAGAGTGAGGCAAAAATGGATTTTGAACTGACAGAAGAACAGAGAATGTTTCAAGACATGGCCCGCAAATTTGCCGAACAGGAGATTTTGCCATCGCTCAAAGAAAACGAACGCCAAGAGAAATTCGATCCCAGCATTATAAAAAAGCTCGCTGCTCAAGGTCTCTTAGCTCCGCACATCCCCCAGGAATACGGAGGACTGGGCCTCGACTACGTGACATCAGCCATCATCTGGGAATCGCTCTGTATGGCCAGTTTATCTGTTACACAAGCAGCAGCAAGTGGTCCCATCCAACCCGTCACCAATCTTCTGGATGCCGGAACAGAAGAACAGAAACAAAAATTCATCCCTCCGGTATGCAAGGGCGAGTCGATCATGTGTGGGGCTGTTGTTGAGCCCAATGCGGGGAGTGATTCTTCGATGATCGAGACCTCGGCTGTCCACAGCGGCAATCACTGGATCATCAACGGAACCAAAATATTTATCACCAATGGCGAAATAGCGGATGTGGTCTTATTCATAGCCCAGACAGACAAAAGTAAAGGTCTCAAAGGATTGGCCACTTTTATCGTCGAGAAAGACACCCCAGGACTATCCAGCACTCCTCAGAAGGGAAAGATCAGCTGGCGCGGGGGGAGCGAAGGCACCCTACGGTTCACGGATATGGAATTACCCTTGGAAAACCAGATCGGAGAGACAGGCCGCGCACTGAGGAATGCTTTGCGAGGCATCGATACAGCTCGGCTGTTCCTCGCTGCGGGCTCTGTAGGGCTTGCTCAGAGCTGTCTCGAAGCCAGCATCAATTATGCCAAACAGCGAGTCCAGTTCGGGAAGCCCATCGGGGGTCATCAGCTGATTCAAAAAATCATCGCGGAGATGGCTACAAAGATCGAGGCGGCCAGGTGGCTGACTTATCGTGTCGCTGATCTCAAGAGCCGTGGCATCCGCCACATCAAAGAAATGTCCTATGCCAAGTATTTCGCGACAGAAACCGCTCTTTGGGTGGCATCACAGGCTGTCAAAATCCATGGTTCCTTCGGCACCATCGACGATTATCCCGTCGGTCACCACTATCAAGATGCCATCACAGCCACCATACTCGGCGGTACAGCCCAGATGCACCAGTTGACTATCGGGCAGCAACTCTTGGAGATTGCAGCTTTTAGGTGATAGATTAAGGCAGAAGCTTTGAACCAAAAATTTGATGCCATAGTTGTCGGAGCCGGACCGGCCGGTTGTGCCTGTGGACTCACCCTGGCAAAGGCCGGATTGGAAACATTGATCGTTGAGAGGGGAAAATTTGCCGGGGCCAAGAATATGTGGGGCGGGGCTTTTTACGGACCATCTTTATACGAACTCTTCCCAGATTTTTGGGAGAAGGCTCCAGTTGAAAGATACATCCTTCGTCACAAATATTCTCTGCTCACACAGGACGCCTCTTTTTCTGTTGACTTCACATCCAAAAAATACGGCAAACCCCCTTATAACGGTTTTTCTGTGCTGCGCTCCAAATTCGACCGATGGTTTGCTGCCAAAGCAGAACAAGCAGGAGCCGTGGTTGCCACAGGCCTCGAAGCCGAAGACCTGTTGCGGGAGGGAAACGCTGTGGCAGGCATTAAAGCCGGTGGCGATAAACTTCCTGCAAACGTGGTTATCGCCTGTGATGGGGTGAATTCTATCCTGGCGGAAAAAGCCGGGCTAATAGGAAAAATTTCACCTCGGGATATCAAACTAGGGGTAAAAGAGGTTATTCAACTCCCCCGTCAGCTTATAGAGCAACGTTTTAACTTGCACGGAGAGGAAGGCATCGCCTGGGAGTTCATCGGCTCGTTTTCGAGAGGGATACCTGGGGGCGCCTTCATCTACACCAATAAAGAAAGCCTGTCCATCGGAATCGTCGTCCAGCTGAGCGCTTTGACCGAGAAGGAGATTTCCGCCAATGACCTGTTGGAAGATTTCAAGCGACATCCCGAAGTGGAAAACCTGCTTGCCGATGGTCAATTGGTGGAATATTCTGCACACCTGGTCCCTGTTGGAGGAAAAGCAAAAATGCCGACTCTGTATACAGACGGCATGATTGTGGCAGGCGATGCCGCGGGCTTGACTTTGACCACGGGGTTGGTCCTCGAGGGAGCTAATTTTGCTATCGCTTCAGGAAAGGCGGCTGCTGAAACCGTTATCCGTGCCAAAAAAACAAGAGATTTTTCTAAACAATCTTTGGCCCGATATCCTGAACTTTTGGAACAGAACTTTGTCCTGAAAGACCTGGAAACCTTTAAAAAAGCTCCTCTCTTGCTGGAGAATCCTCGATTCTACCACCAGTATCCTGAGCTGGCGTGTGAATTAGCTGAAAAGATATTCACCAACGACGGCAAAAAGAGAAAAAAATTCTGGAAAATGTTCCGGGAATCACAGAGGGGAAGGATATCCCTTTGGCAGATGCTCCGTGATCTCTTCCGGATAAAAAGGGCGATATGAAACCAACCAGCATAGAAGACAAACTGGCCGTCAACAAATACGACATCGACAAAGAACGGCATATCCAAATACGAGAAGATATCTGTGCAACATGTGAAGCCCACCCGTGCCTGTATGCCTGCCCGGCAGACTGCTTCAAACTTAGGGAAGAGCACATAACCTTTTCCTACGAGGGCTGCCTGGAGTGCGGCAGTTGCCGGATCGTGTGTGATAAAGAAGCGGTGGAATGGGCTTTGCCTCGAGCCGGTTTTGGCATATGCTACCTTTTCGGATAGATCCAACACAAAATGAACATCATCGTCTGTGTCAAACAAATCCAAGATCCCGAGATCCCGGCTTCAAAGTTTCGATTGGATAAAGACGGCAAAAAAGTCGTCCCTCCTGAAGGAATACCACCGGTGATAAATC
>DAOWCB010000287.1 GCA_030633795.1 Candidatus Aminicenantota bacterium
AATCACAGCAGCCTGTTCGACATCCCTCTGCTGGAGGCATATGTCCCCACTTTTGTGCGAGCAGTCGAAGCTCTGCGGCAGTTCAAATGGCCAGTCTATGGGTGGGCAATCCGCCGGCTGGGAAATATCCCGATCGACCGGAAGAATATTCATGCTTCCATAACTAGCATGAAAAAGACAGAAAAAATCCTCAAAGAGGGGCAATCCATCGTCATTTTGCCTGAGGGACACCGAACCCTGGACGGCAACCTTGGTCCCTTTAAGAAACTGCCCTTTCATCTGGCCAAGCAGGCAGGTATTCCGGTCATCCCGATTGGATTATCGGATTTGTTCCATCTCAAAAATAAAGGCTCCTGGCTGATCCGGCCTAGGCCGGTCAAAATCAGATTCGGCCAGCCCATCTCACCGGATAAAATTCAATCTCTCTCGACCGAAGAGTTACGGGATTTTATAAGAGACAAGATCCAAGATTTGATCGAATAATCAATTTCTCAAAATCATGAAAATCTTGGATTTGTATCTGAAGAATCTTAGAAAAAAATGCCGCCTTTTATTTCAAACCCAATCTTATTATTGCTTTTTTATAGGCTTCTTTATCTCTTCTGTAACCGACCATAATGACATAAACTATGATTTTATCTCTTTTAATTTCATAAATGACTCTGAATTGACCTATTCTAAGCTTCCAATAGCCCTTTAACTCTCCTTTGATAGGCTTGCCGAACTCCTCAGGTTTGGTGGTTAGTTTTTTGCGGATAGTCTTTATGATTTTTAATTGATCTGTTTTATCGATCTTTTTAAAATCTTTTTTTAAAACCAGCTCATCGATCAGGATTTTGAACACTATTTCAGCCCCAAGCGCTTTTCAGCCTCCTCTAGTGTTATCAATTTTTTACCTTTTCTCTGAGCTCTCTCCTTGGCTAAATAGCCTAAAACATAATCTTCAAGAGTATCGATGATTTCTTCCATTTCTTTAAATTCTTCATAATCGACGATGACTCCGACAGGCTTATTTCTTTTGGTCAGTATGACTTTGTTAGATTTAACCTTCTCCAATATATCGGATATCATTTTCCTTAATTCTGCCACTCCTACGATCGTGGTCTTTTCTTCAACTGTAATCATGCGTAGCTCCTAAATGTACTGTTAACTATCCAATTTAAATATACAATTAAATGTACACTTTGTCAAGGATTGTTGCTCGATTATTCAGTTGAAGAATTGAGGTGTTTAGTTTGATAATAGAGCTGAAAGTGTTAAGAACTCAAAGCCTTTATTTTTCAAGCTCGGGATAATTTCGGATAAGGCCTCAAGAGTTTGCGATCTGTCCACCCGTTGGGTGTTTCCTCCGTCGTGCAATATGATTATGGAGCCTGCAACAGTCCGCTGGACAACCCTATCGACTATTTTTTTCTTTCCAGGAAGGTGCGGGTCCCGGGGATAAACATCGCGCACTACCGTTTTGTAACCCAATTGTTCCACAATATCCAGCACCTGCTTCGTAAAAAATCCTGCAGGAGGCCTGAAAAATTTTGGCTCGGCCCCGTCGATGTTTCTGAGGAGAGTGTCGGTCCGGCATATCTCGTCTCGAATCCTTTTTTTTGTGGACAGATACAATAGAGAATGGCTGTAAGTGTGATTGCCGATTTCGTGGCCAGCACTAACCATTCTGCGGGCTATTTTATGATGCCTTTCAAGGTGTTTGCCTACTAGAAAGAAAGTCGCTGAAACTTTGAATTTATCCAAAAGATCCAGTATCTGTGGCGTTGATATGCCATGCGGACCGTCATCGAAGGTTACGGCGATTTTAGGTTCATCCGTTAATGCACGCCAGTAGATGCGTTCGAATAACTTCGGCCCTAAACGCTCTAGAGAAGCCGCATGGCTCAGGTCGCTCAACAAAAGCTGAGGCCTGACATTGTCCAACATCTTACCCACTTTTGTTTTTTTTGTCTTGTTCGATCCCATGGCTACGATCTGCAGTGCTTCTCTGTTACTGTTTATTTCCGGATGTTACTATATTCATCTTTTTGAGATATTCATCCTTATAGGAATTCATTTCTGAAATCAACATATTTCTTGTACGACGCATTTTACCTATCAGGTGCCGGTTTGTAAAAAGAAAAAAGGAAAAGCTGATGCGCTCCTGAATCTGCCGGATTTCTTTGATATAGCCCAATGCAAAAAATCCGGACGAAGGCAGCGTACATAAATAGAGAACAGCCCATATATACCCTCCCAAATACCAAACAAGGAACACTTGAGCACTATAGAATAAAAGAAATGTGATTCCCCCTCCCACAAAAAGAGCCATCAGGATCTTGGTCCTATCGTCGATAAACTTCCTTGCGATGAATTCGGTTATCCTGTAAGGAAAAAAATTGTTGAGAACACCATATATTGCCAGGGGAAATCCGACGACAGCCTTTGCGATTCCTGTCAACTCCGCATTAAACAGCTTTTTGATGCTTGTCTTTTCCCTCACCATGATGTCTTTCAAGTGGAGGCGCTTCAATTTGCGTTTGTAATCTGAGATTTTCTCTTCCATATCTCGCACTCTTTGGGGATCATGTTCCTGAAAATACGCCACACAATCGGCAATCTTTTGCGAGATGACGAACTCTGCGACGATCTTTCTAGACGATTTATGATCGGCTAGGGTTTGGGTTAGCAATTCATCCCGATAGATGCTCTCGATGTCTTTCACAAAGCGATCCAATTCTGTGTGTTGAACATTAACAGTTAGGTGTTCCAAACTGTCTTGGATCTGGGATGTGAGTTGATTGACGGCTTTAAAATTATCTTTCTCATTCAAAGAAAAATACGGCTGCAAATCGATCGGCCTCCCAACGTTTATCAGAACCTTGCTGCGGAATCGGCTGCGAGAAAAAAAATGGAGCCCGATCGGAATGAGCTTGACACCAAGTGCATATTTATTTCTTCGCTCTGATTCCAAGACGATCCTGGCAGCCCCAGTTTTAATCTTTTTGACACGGCGCACCATTTCGCTTTTGCCCTCAGGAAAGATCCCGATAACATCTCCCATCTCCAAAACCTCATAACACTCCTTGAAGGCCACAACATTCCGGTCGATCTTATCTGATTTGCCGCGCTGGCGGTATACAGGGATCACGCCGCAACTCCG
>DAOWCB010000033.1 GCA_030633795.1 Candidatus Aminicenantota bacterium
AAAGAGTGGGAATATCAAGAAGGCTGTCTTGGGCCAAGAAGTCGGAACAAAAATTCAATAAAGTCCTGAATAATCCAGGTGAATTAATATCGAAGGGGAAGAGGAATGGTAAGGGAAACACTGAGAGAGATCGAAAAAAAGATGAAAATATCGGCTGAGCATTTTCGTAAAGAATTGAGTAAAATAAGGACCGGCCGGGCAAATCTCAGCCTTTTTGAGGACATTAAGGTCGATTATTATGGGACTCAAACCCCGATAAATCAGGTTGCCACACTGGGTGTGCCAGACCCTACTCTTATCACAATCCAACCCTATGACCCATCTTTTTTGGATAATATCGAAAAAGCTATCCAGAGTGCCGAACTGGGACTTAATCCGATAAATGACGGAAAACAATTGAAGGTTCCGATTCCTCCTCTCGATGAGGAAAGACGAAAGGATCTTGCCAGGCACATCCGCGGCTTGCAGGAAGAAGAAAAAACAGCCATTCGCATCATGAGACGAGAAGCAAAAGAAGAGATTGAGTTTTTGGAGAAAGAAAAAGAAATAACCGAGGATGATAAATTCTGGGGCTATGACAAACTCCAAGAGATTACCAATCAATACATAGAAAAAATTGAAGAACTGGCCGATGCCAAAGAAAAAGAAATTTTAGAACTCTAAGACAATAGAATCATTTCCGTTTGAACCAATTCTCTGCCGATCCAAACTTCGTGCGGATCACGACTCCCCATCCGATGATGCTCAAGACAAATGAGAACAGAGAGCCGATGACGGGAATGAAGCCGAGCAATCCGAAGAGGAGAAGTCCAAGAATCACTGCAAGGAGCCCTGAGGCTTGCTTGCCTCCAAAAGCCTTGAATATCCAGTCTCCCAGGAAATAAAAAATGACCACCCGGCCAAAAATCTTGATGACGATTCCGATGGCAGCGAGAGCCAACAGTATCGGGATTCCTATCAGGATGAAACAAAGAAAAACGGAAAAAATGATCAATCCTGTAAAGATGATGATGCTCAAAATTCCAGTTCCGAAGATCGGCCAAAAGGATGTTCGAATTTGATTAGACGCAAAAGATATCTGTTTGGGGAAAATGGTCACGAGAATGATTGCCAGGATAAACCAAATGACTAGGGTGATTAGCCTAAATATGATCAATAACGGAAGTACGGAGAATCCGAACACTCCGGCAAAACCTTCCTTAAAAAATTTAGAGACTTCATCCGACGTGCTAAAATAGACGGTATCTCCTTTTATGATAGCTCCGGGATCTTTGTCGAGTGTTCCTCCCAGAGATAGAACATCGCCTTGGATTCTTGCTGTGGATTTCAGTATGATATCCGATCCAAAGCCTACGACCGTTTTTTCGACTTCTCCTTCGATGATGATCGTGCCGCCGAAGTTGATCACACTATCCGTCACTGTTCCTTCTATCCGGATTTCTCCGCCAAAGGAAATGATGTTGTCCTGAATCTCGCCTTCCTCCACGACGATATCTTTTTTAAAGACAAATCCTTGGCCTTGAAGAGGAATAAGACCGAAAAATAGGAAGAGGATTGCCAAACAAAAGATTTTTTTATTCATCATGCTTTTTCTCCAGCTAATAATTTTCTCTTAGCTCCAAATAGCAACAGGGCAGTGAAGATTGCAGAGAGTGCGATGAGCCCGATTTGGAGTTCGGGGCTCAGGATGGTTGTGAGACTGGCAAATCCCTTTAAAATCAACGAAACGATTTTGAGGATTACTTGGATACTAACGGATATCAATTTTGCCGTTTTGACCAGCACAACAATTATATTCTGGAAAAGGCTTAAAACCGTTCGGTTCAGATTGATAAACACATCGGCAAGGTTATGCCCGGATATCAGATAAATAACAAAAAACGCCAACACTGCCGAGGATAATCCGATGGAAGCTGTGACGATCAAGTCACGAAGCGTAATTTTTTTTGGAAAGATGTGTGCAAGGACACGCTGGGTGAAATCTTGAGGAGTTTCCCATATGGGAAGACTTTGAGAGGCTTCAACAAGGAGTTTTCTCTCTTCGACAGCTTTTAGACATTTTTCACATGAGGAGATATGATCTTTTATCGATCGATTTTCTTCGGAAGAGAGTTCTCCTTCTAAGAAAAGATAAACCTGATCGATACGAAGGCAGTTCATTTCTGTTCCTCCAGAAACTGACGAACGAGTTCTTTGGATTGAAAAACCCTGTTTTTTACTGTTCCTACGGGGATTTCTTTTATTTCGGCAATTTCATCGTAACTGAATTCGTTGATATGTCGCCACACGAACAACTCTCTGAGGTGGGGGGGGAGTTTGTCCAGGGCTTTCTCGATCTTGCCTCTCAACTCAATCAACTCGAATTGGGCACAAATCGATGGCTCATCTGAAGGGATTTCAAAAGGGGGTCTGTCATCTTCTCGTTTCCCTGTTTGATCGATCGAAAAGGCATCGATCTTTTTTTTTCGCCAGAAATCTATGATGTAATTTGAGGCAATTTTAAACAACCACGTTCTGAATTTAAACTGGGGCTGGTAGGTGGAGAGTGAAGTGTAGGTTTTGATAAAAACCTCCTGTGTGAAATCGAGCGCAAGCTCTCGGTTTCCGACCATGCGCCCGATGTAATTCAAAAGAGGTTGTTGGTGTTTGTTCAAAATCATCTCAAATGCCTTTTTATCACCCTGGAGCGTCCGTTTGACTAGTTCTCGGTCTTCTTCCGTGGAGAACTTCGAGCCCTCAGATTTAAATACGGATTTGTGCAAAAAAGGTTTTTTAGTAGCGTTCGATGATTTCGACATCGGTTGGAAGCTTTAATTCAAAGATATTTTTGGGAAGAGAAGCATTGACTTTGATACGGCTAAATTGAAATTCTGTTTTGTTGCCCTCCCAGTCCATAAAGATGATTTTATGGATCAGCCATTTTTTTTTATCCAGTTCCAGAAGAAGGTAGGATCCATTATCCTCTTGTTTGGGGGTCAGTTTTATCTGGGCATTTTGAGGATTATCAGTGGGAAAAGGGCTGAACGAGGTGGAATAAAAGTCCAAAAGATTCTTCTGACCAGTGAGGAGATGCAGAATTTCCGATTCATGTCCTTCATTGGAGATAAAACCACGCATGAGTTGATTGTCTTCGGCAAAATACCACTGATACTTGTCGCCTTCGAAGAGATAAATGTTATGTTCAGGATCTGTGTATTCCCATCGCATCGAGTCAGGTTTTTGAAAGTAGAGCTTGCCTTTTTCCTTCAATGGGGTGGAAACAACTGCCGAATAAAAGTTGTGTTCGAATCTTGCCTCAAAAGTTTGGGTGGAATAAAGAGTCTTTTCCAATTGTGATGCCACATCCTCTGCTGTTTGGGCAAAAGAGAAGAGAGAGAGGAGCAAAATCAAACATATGCGCTTCATGCTACCAAAATTATACCATATTTGAGTCAAACCTGGGGAATAATTCAGGGACAATAATTCGGGGACAGGTACCGAATTAATCTATTATTATTAATTCGGTACCTGTCCCCGAATTATTGTCCCCTTTTTTCAGAATTTGACCCCGTTTCGTAAGGGTGTTATATATTCTCTCATGGCTTTGAACTATTTTCTTTTTCTGGTAGCTTATCTTGTGATTCTCCTGGGTGTGGGAGTGGTTTTCACGAAGAGGATGAGCAGCCTCGAGGATTTTTTTCTTGCTTCGCGGGACCTTTCCGCTTCCTGGATTTTCCTCACCCTAGTCGCCTCATGGATAGGCGCCACATCGTTCCTTGTTTCTGTGGACTTGGCATACCAAGAAGGAGTGAGCTCGCTTTGGGTGATGGGTGTACCCGCGCTGCTGACGGTTCTTATTTTTTATCTTTTCCTTGCCCGTCCTATCCGGAAACTTTCCACCCTCACTCTGCCCGATCTCGTGGAATTGCGTTATGGCCGTACAGTCCGGCATTTGGCGTCTGTGTTGATCATTTGGTATATGATTCTCTTGGCATCTTCTCAAATGGTGGCTCTCGGGAATTTTTTACAGGTTTTTCTGGATACTTCTTATTTTTCTTGTTTGGTGATCGGAATAGTTGTCGTGCTCATCTATTCTGTTCTAGGAGGATTTTTTTCTGTTGTATTTACGGACGGGATACAATTTTTCTTTTTATTCGGGGGAATTATTGGTCTTTTTTTCTTTCTATTGCGATCCTCGACATTTCAGGACGTTTCTCAAGCGGTTCAAACTTTTGGCAAGCTTGAATATTTCTCTTTTTTTGCCCATTTCAAAACGAATTCCCTGATTGCTCTTTCCTTTGTTTTGGCCTGGGTGGTTTCTCCGATCGCTTGGCAGAGAATACAGGCAGCCCGAAGTGTAAAAAGCGCACGTCAGGGCCTTGTGGCAACCTCGATCACACTCTTTCTGATATACGGAATCATTGTCGGCATTGGGATTCTTTCTCTACCTTTTGTCTCTTTGGAAGAAGCAGGAGGACCAGTGCTGTCGGCGATCATCGCGACTAAAACAGGAAAAATCCTGGGAGGTATCCTGTTTGTAGCCGTGGTGGCAGCCATCATGTCTACGATGGATACGGGTGTGAATGCGGGGGCCATGTCGATGACCCATGATGTCTATTTCCAGCTTTTTCCTCGAAAAAGAGATGGACATGTTTTGTTGGTAAGCCGGATTTCGACATTTATTGTTGCGGCGCTGGCTTTCCTGGTGGCTACTCAGTTTCAAAGCATTCTAAAAACTCTGGGCTTAGCCTCAGAGATTATGGCAGTGGGATTTTTTATTCCCGGTGTTTCCATGGTTTTCCTGAAGAAAAAATGGCCATCTGCTGGATTTTTAAGCCTTGTCCTGGGCAGCGGATTTGCCCTTATCGGTTTTTTCTGTGAGATAGGGATTCTCGCATTGCGTTGGCCGGCATGGCCTTTTTCCGTGCCTTATGGGATAGCCCTAAGCTTAGTTGGATTTCTCCTTGGCATGCTCATCGACAAATCCTTCCGTGCCAAATCAAGAGTTTTCCTCATTTTCTAGGCTTCTCTAATTCTTGACTGCCTTTTGTGTTTTTGGAGAATTTTGTATATTATTGTGACCGATGTCTGCACTTCGTAAGATCCGGCACAACCTGACTGGAATCTTTGGAAAATGGATTTTATGGTTGTGGGCTAAGTCTGCCTGGACGACTGTTTTGGGAGAAGAGCAGTACAAAGAACTGAGAAACCAGAAGAAACCTGTGATCATTCTTATTTGGCATGGCAGGATCTTTTTTGCCCCGTATTTTTTCCGCCGGAGGGGGATCATGCCTTTAGTTAGTCCAAGTGAAGATGGCGAAATCATCGCTCAGATTATTGCCAGATGGGGATATAAAGCGCTGCGGGGTTCCAGTTCGCATAGCATCATAAAAGCGTGGAATGAAATGAAGAGAGAACTAGAGAAGGGAGGAGAGTTGATCATTGTTCCGGATGGTCCTCGGGGGCCCGGCAGAGAATTGAAACCTGGAGCAATGAAGTTAGCCAAAGAAACAGGCGCCTATCTTGTGCCATTTACGTTTTCGAGTTCCAAAAGAAAAAACTTGAAATCCTGGGACAAGCTTTTGATACCGAGACCGTTCACAAGATTTGTGGCTATCTACGGAAATCCAATATCTGTTGAATCAAATTTGAACAATCAGGAGTTGGGGAAAAAGCTCCAGGAAGTGCAAGAATATATGATTGAGCTGGATCAAAAAGCTGACAGCTTTTTTACCTGAACTATTCATAAAAAATGCCGATGCTTTTTTTACTTCAACAATATCAGGAAGTTATCCTGACATTGCTGAAAAAACTTTTCAAGAAGAATCTTTTTATATTAATCGGCATTTTTTACCCTTCGAGCGAACCAATTTTGATGGGTGGGGTGGGGTGGATGCTTTGTTGTGACCCATTTGCGGTGGACAACCACAGCTGCATGGGCCACGCCTCTCATCTGCAGCAACCTAGGTCCGTGAATAATCCAGATTGGTTAGTCTAGGTTCGATTGTTATAGGAACGGATTTTGTGTTATATATACTCGGAATCCAAGCATTAAAGGAGATGATAATGAAAAAAAGAGGAATCCTGACGTTTTTTGCCGTATTTTGTTTCGTTTCTTTTTCATTCCCTCAGACTGCCGAGGAATGGATCGTGCAGGCAGATCAGCTTTGCAGCGAGATGAAAGATATGGCAACTGCTAAGGAGGCGGAAGCGCTCTATTTCAAGTCTCTTGGCCAGATGGATAGCAAATACGATGTTTTTTGGAGAATTTCCAGGATTTTGTACTATATCGGGGAACACACAGAAAAAAAGAAAGAAAAGAAAAGCATTTTTTCTAGAGGTGTTTATTACGCTGAAAAAGCTGTGGCACTGGAGCCGGAAAAACCCGATGGCCACTACTGGTTGGGAGTGAATCATGGTAAGGTGGGAGAAACCAGAGGAGTGCTTAAGAGTTTGTCCTTGGTCAAACCCATAAAAAAGGCGATGAACAAGGTTATTGAGTTGGAACGTTCCTACGAGGATGGAGGACCGGACCGGGTTTTGGGCCGGGTGTTTTTCAAACTTCCGGGATTTGCGGGTGGGGATAAAAAGAAATCCCTGGAGCATCTGTTGAAATCCAAGGAATACGGATCAGAAGATGCCGTTACGCGAATTTATCTTGCCGAAACCTACCTGGCTCTCAAAGAAAAGGACAAAGCTAGGGAAGAGCTTGAGTATGTCATGAATATGGAATCAGATAACCGGTGGTTTTATGCCATCGATGAAAAAAAAGTGGAGGCGCGCGAACTCCTGAACAGCAAAAAATTCAAGAAATAATAGATTTAGATCGGATTTATTCGGAAAAAACCTGCGCAGTAAAGATCTCAATTTGAGCGTCTTTTTTCCATGCTTCCTCCTCAATGCCGGCCTTCATGCACCCGTGGCTTAAGAATGTTTCCCGGTCCCATCCCCATTCTACCGGAACCTGAGGGAGAAGGAGACCTCTACTGAGACCTCTTGTGATGATAATTCCATGCTTTCCCACCGCGATTTCAGAGATGTTTTTTATGAGTTTGGACTGACTGAGCACGGAGATCTCGATTTTGGTCTCGTGAAGCTCTTTCTGCTCGAGAGGGGAAAACCGAAAATCTTTAGTGGCAGCCGAGATGGCAATATCGATGATTGTCTCGAATAAAGGCTTGTGAGGGATAGGGTATCCTATACAACCTCGGAGTTGATCCTTTACTTTGAGGGTGACAAAGGCTCCTCTTTTCTGTTTGAAAGTGACATCATCCGTTTCCATGGAAGGAGATGTTCCCTCCTGCAGGTGCAGGGTGATAGCCAGGCGAGCCAGTCGGAGCAAAGATTTTTCCTGCTCTCTGGTCAAGGGAGTATCCATGAAATTATCCTTCATCGAGCAGATTTGAGTTCTATCGGAAGCAAGAAAAAATCCTGATCGTGCTCGATGGCATAAGGTATTATTACCCATTGATCGGTTTTGTCCCGATCAAGACGTAAAAATATTTTTCCGTATGCAATCGGAGCTAGGATTTTTTTCAATTTACTATCGGTCGTCTGGAAAGAATAAAATCCGAGGATTTTATCATCAAGATTTTGTTTCATGGCGAAGTATTTCTGGTCGGAGGAAAAAAATCCTTTTTGGGAGGGAAATATTTTTTCGATAAAAAACAGATCTCCCCGTTTGTGTCCGATCAAGAATCCATCCGTATTCGTGTCAGAGAGACCGCATTGAAGAGCAGAAAAAGACTGGATGACTTCTTCGGAAAGCAAAACCTCCATTTCTATCTATTATAGCAAAAATAAAAGAAAAAAAGGGGACGGTTCTATTTTAAATGAGGCCGAGTGAGGGGATGAGAAACCGGATGCCGAGCCATATGATGATGATTCCTGCCACATTCAGCCAAAATCCGATTTTCATCATTTGAGGAAGACGAATCATGCCCGATCCGTAGATGATTGCGTTGGGAGGAGTTGCTACAGGCAACATAAATGCGAAACTGCACCCGATGGCGCTTCCTAGGACTGGAGGCAGAGGATTGATCGATGCAGCGTTTGATATTGCGATGATAATCGGGATCAACATGTTGGCAGAGGCAGTATTGGACGTCAGCTCTGTCAGAAACACGCTGAATGTTACCGATAAAAGTGTGATGAGAGATAAGCTAGCCGAGTTTCCTCCCATGGAGATGAAAAATTTCCCGATGGCATCAGCCAAACCTGTTTCAAACATTTGAAATCCTAGAGAAAGACCTCCACCAAAAAGAAGGAGAGTTCCCCAGTCAATGTGCAAAGCCTCTTTAATGGAGAGAGTAAACTCGTTCTGTTTGAGCCGGACGGGCAGGAAAAAGAGCAAACTTGCTCCGATAATGGCCGCCACAGATTCGGGGAAATGGCCATGAAACCAGATGTATAGGGGTGCTTCCCGGCCCCATACGAGGGAGACAAAGCCAGGAAAAACCCAGAGAAACACGGTAACAGAAAATGCGATCAACACGTTCCTTTGAGCAACGGAAAGATGGGAGCCAGTTTGATTTGCTTTGGAAAAAATAACATTTTTTTTGCCCCCCTCCCCATTGCTTTTTCTCAGTTTCCACCTCATCAGAAAAAACAATACAATATACATAGGGAGCATGATGATAAATCCTATGATCATCCACTGGAAAAAGGTCACCCTGTAATCGATCAATCTTTCCAGCAAGCCGATGGCTATAAGATTTGGTGGACTTCCTATCGGTGTTCCTATGCCGCCGATCGAAGACGAATATGCCAGAGAAAGCAGGAGAACAACACTGAACGGGGTTTGTTTGTTTGTCTCATTATTACTCCGGAATGCATCCAAAACTCCCAAAGCTATCGGATACATCATGGCAGTTGTTGCTGTGTTGCTTATCCATAACGAAAGAAACATGCTTGTCAGCCCCAGGGCAAAAAGAATCCTTGTTTTTTTTGTGGCGATGCCTTTAACCGAGAGGACGGAATAGGCCAGCCTTTGATCTAGGCCATGCACACACATGGCCCGAGCCAAAACAAAGCTTCCTAAAAAAAGAATGATGATCGGGTTGGCAAAAGGAGCAAAGGCATCTCCGACCGAGCAGATACGGAGAGTCGTGAGAAATACAGGAATCAAGAGAGCTGTAACCGGGATAGGAATACATTCGGTTACCCACCAGACCACAATCAACAGAAACACAGACAAAAGGTCGTGGGCCCTGGGATTTTGGGGAAGAAGGGGCGAAAAATAGGCCAAGAGAAAAAGCGTTGGCCCTAAGAAAAACCCGATTTTCTTTCTCGTCTCCATGCTAATCGGATGCTATCAATCCATTCGTTTTGCCCAGATCATGAGTCCATAACCTTTGAGAAAGAACAATGCTTTGTCTAGGCGTGAGATCAGCCAGACAAGAGGATAGAGCGCAGAATAAAGCCGGAAAGTTGTTTTTTTGGTGCTGAATTCTTCAGAACTTGTGGGTCGGATATGTCCGTCCCGCAAATCTATCGGAGTGTTCCCGCCGAAAAACTTTATATAGATAAAATTCAAGATCAATTCCAAAAATTCCGTTATGAAACGCGAAAAATTCCTGTGTTTCTGCAAAACAAATCCAG
>DAOWCB010000042.1 GCA_030633795.1 Candidatus Aminicenantota bacterium
ACCATGTGTAACCTCCGATCTTTTCTTCAATACCAAAATTTAGAAAATATATAATACCATAAAAAAAGTCAGGGAAGCTAACGAAAAAAGGGGACGGTTCTATTTTTTTCTTTTACAAAGGAATTTTTTCGAAATTTAACAAAAAAAATAGAACCGTCCCCTTTTTTCCCATCGGCCGTTTTTATAGCCAACCCACCCCGCCCTAACATTAGAGGAGTTTTTTGTAGATATTTCCGAATGCAGCGGACAAACTTTTTCCCATCGCTTCGAAGAGCGACTTCTGCTGGATATCTGCTTCTTGGATTGTTTCTGAATAGGGGATAAAACCGAAAAGCATTTCCGCATCAAACTGCTTTCCGATCCAATCCTCCTGATTTTTGTTCCGAATTTTGTTTCCGACAATCCCAAAATCCTGGAGTCCAATTTCTTTCCCGAGCTTAATAATGGCTCTGGCTGTTTCGATGCTGCGGGAACCAGGCTCGATGCAAATCAGCATCTTGTCGATAGATTCTGCTGTGGACCGTCCCAGATGTTCGATCCCAGCTTCCATGTCCACGATCACGACTTCATTGCGATGCAGGATGATCTCGGATAACAAGCTTTTCAGGAGTACGTTTTCCGGACAGGCACAGCCTTCCCCTCCCTTTTGCACAGCTCCCAAAACAAGAAGCTTAATGCCCCGGAAGTTGATGCAAAAATCATCAGGAATGTCAGATACCGTAGGATTGAGTTTAAACAGTTGACCGAATTCGCGCGGGTTTGCGCCCGTTCTTTCCTTGATCAATTGGCGTTGTGCCGAGATCGGTTGGATTTTGCGTTGCCATTCTGGCGGAACTCCTATGGCCGCAGCAAGATTGGCATCTGGATCGGCATCCACAGCCAAGACTTCGTACCCATCTTTCCGGAATAAATGAGTCAAAATGCCAGCCAGGGTTGTTTTTCCTGTTCCCCCTTTTCCCGAAATGGCCAATTTCATAGCGAGCTATTCTCGTCTCCAAAATTCAGCGAATCGATAAAGCACTTTTGGAAACGCGGATCCAGTGCCAGGGATATGTAATGGACTTTTTTGATCAGGGATTCCGTTTTTTTACGAGCTGGCTTCGACAGTAAAAGAGCCCTGGCGCCCGCCAAAGAAGAGTTGCCGACGTAGACGATTTTTTCCGGGTCTATATCGGGAAGCAATCCGATTCTTTTGGCGTTTTTTGTATTCAGATAATTTCCAAAAGCTCCGGCGATAAATACCTCATCCAGATCTTCTTTCTTGATTCGGTACATTTCACATATTAACCGTATGCCCGTTTTGACAGCAGCCACGGCCAATTGGATCTCCCGAACATCCTGCTGAGATATGGCAATTTTTTCCGTGATCTCGATTGGGCCCTTGTTTCCAACGATTTTGCCTGATGGTGTGATTTTCCCTTCATCCAGGAATAGTGCAATCAAATCGATGAGTCCTGTCCCGCATATTCCTTGCGGTTTTTCTTTTCCTATTGTATGCAAAATGAGCCGGTTCTTTTTTTCGGCTTTGTATATGGCTCCAGGCAATGCAAGCATTCCTGAACCGATATTCATCCCTTCAAAGGCCGGGCCGGCTGCGGTGGATGTCGCTACAAACTTTTTTTGTGTTTTCAGGACGATTTCCCCATTCGTTCCCAAGTCAACAAACAGATGATTGCCTTTGCGGTTTGCCAAGCCTGTAGCCTGGATTCCCGCTGAGATGTCCCCACCGACAAAGCTTTTTATGTTCGGCACGACATAAGCCTTTGCATTTGGATTTAATCGGAGGCCGAGCTCGTCTGCCGTGAATTCTGGTAACCTGTGAAACACAGCATGAAAAGGAGAAACTGCCAGTGTATCGACTGGTATACCGAGGAGTAAATGGTTCATGGTGGTGTTTCCCGCGAAAACGATCTCATAGATATGATCTTGCGAGACCTGGTTTCTTTCGAGTATCAGATTTATCATGAGGGATAAGTTTTTTAATATGGCTGCCTGTAATTTTTGCAGATTATCTGGGGTTTGGAAGGCGAAAGAAATCCGGGAAACGATATCCATCCCATATTTCAACTGGCTGTTGTTTTCGGTTGCTGTGTCGACGCTCTTCCCTGTGTTTAAATCGATGAGCTCGACAACCAGGGTTGTCGTTCCCAAATCGACAGCCAAACCAAAGCTCCTCTCTGTCGTATCGCCAGGTTCGACAGCAAGGGCTTCGTTATCATCGTATAAAACGGTTGTGACCTTGAACCTGCTGTTTTTCAGTGTTCCGGGAAGCGCTCTCAATAAATTCACCGGGACGTTCAGGCGTTTTTTCCGGAAATGCTTTTTCAATTCGCTCAGCAAAGAATAGGGATGATCCAATTCTGGTTTGTTGAGTTCTATAAAGTATTTTTTGACGAAGGGGTCGATAGTTAGTGGCAGTTTTATCCCTGTTTTAAGAATGAGCGTTTTCTGGAGAAGGGATTCAGGCGGGATGTTTATAACCAAATTTCCTTTGACTTCGTACCGGCATGCCAGCCTGTGGCTTTGGCTCAGCTTACTTTTTTGGATCAAGAAATCCTCGATCTCATCAAGAGGTGGCAAATATCCCTCGAGAATCTCGATAAAACACTTTCCGCACACGGCTTTTTTCTGACAATAAAGGCTGAGATCGATGCCGCTTTCCAGGATTTTATCTGCGAGCAATTCGCCCTTTTTTGCTAGGATAGTTTTATCGAGGGTGAGAATCTTTATGGTATAAGCCATTTTCCTGCAAAGTGTATCATATCTTGTATCCCTTCGAAAGAGTTGCAAAAAGTAGAACTTGCGGAGGAAAGCTTGACAATTGATGATTTCGGGCTTAAAAAGAGAGGAGTCATGGTTTTTAAGAAGTGCCCTGGTCAGGATTTCAGCCGGAAAAGTTGGAAGATATTGTCTGTAATCTACCTTGTCCCAAGTGCGGCTCTGAAGTGGAGTTTTTTTTTGATGATAAAAATCGTATTTGTCCAGAATGCGGAGCGAAGGTTTCGAAAAGTGACATCCAACTCTTGAAAGATTTTGGGTGTGCCGACTGGTGCATGGCTGCTGAAAAATGCATTGGATCAGATCTATACGCAAGGCTTAAAAACGCGAAAAAAAAGAAATAGCCTTCTATTCCTTTATCGTGATCGGTTCGATTTTCGGGAATATGCTGAATCCCGCTCCCTTAACCTCCTGGATGAATTTGGGGAAGTCTTCTTTGAAAAAGCGGTTGATTTTGTAGAGTTCTTGATAGACAGCCGCTTTCAGTTTTTGAAACTCCAAACGGTGTGCTTCTGTCGGTGCATCGAATGATGATTCCAACCGGGATCCGAGCATGATCAAACGTACAGATAGTTCTGTTTCCTCGAAGATGCCGGAACGGTCTTGGGGGGGGGAGAGACGATCGGCATAACTTTTCAGCCTTTTTTTAAATTCTGTGGCCTTGATTCGGATATACTCCTTGCGCTTTTCTTCCAATTGATCGATTCTCTTCAACACCTCATCCAGAGCTCCTATGGACTCCTGGATTTTTTTGTAGGCAACCGTCATGGCTTCGATGTACTTCCCGTTTTCTAGGATCAGGTTGAATTTTGCCCTCCGGCTTGCTTGGGAAACAGGATATCTGGGATCAACCAAAACTTGCAGGTTATCCTCGACGATGACATCATCCAGTTCGATCCTGATTTTGTAGGTTCCTGGCAGGACAAAGGGACCAGTCGCAGGAAAAAATCCCTCGTAGGGATCACTCAAAGTTTTAAATGGGTCCCTCCGCAAATCCCAATTCACGCGGTTTATGCCTGTATTCCTCGGCCCTTTAATCGTCCGGATGACCTTCCCTTGATTGCCCAGAATGGCGATCTCGAGTTGTTCGTCTTTTTTTGGAACATCTGCCGGTAGTTTCCCTATGGAATACGTGATTAAGGCTCCGTAGGGGCGGTTCTGACCCTGGAATTCCATATTTCCTGGGGTAAGATAACCGAGGCTGAAAAATGAAGTTTGAAATTGGAAGGCGTCGGCAACTTTGAAAAGATGTAGTTTTTTGGCCTTGATGGCCTCTGTAATTTCACGAAGCGGCTGAATGTCATCCAGGATATAAACGGACCGGCCGTGCGTCCCGATGACAAGGTCATTGTCCAGCGGATGGATGACCATGTCGCGGACAGGAACAGTCGGCAGTCCGTAAGTCCACTTCATCCATCCCTTGCCCCGGTCGAAACTTACATACAATCCGAATTCGGTCCCGAGGAAAAGCAGATTTTTCTGAACAGGATCTTCTCGGATCACGTGGATAAATCCGTCGATTTTCGGAGTTGCCATATTTTTCCATGTTTCTCCAAAATCTGTGGTCATGAACACGTAGGGAGCCCAATTCGACCGCCGGTGGTCGTCAAAAACCACAAAAGCTGTAGACGGCTCGTGGTTGGAGGCTTCGATATGGGGACACCATGTCCCGGAAGGTACGCCCTTATCTTTCATTCCGATTATTTTCCCGGACAGATCTTTCCAGGTTTGCCCGCCGTTTTTAGTCAGTTGGACTTTTCCATCGTCCGTTCCCACCCAGATCACACCGTTTTGGACAGGACTGGGGGAAATTGTCATAATCGTGCAGTGGTCCTCAGCATGAGTGACATCTTTGGTCAATCCACCGCTTTCCGCTTGTTTTTGTTTTTCGGGATTGTTGGAGGTCAGATCAGGGCTTATGATCTGCCATGTCTGTCCTTCATCTGTGCTCCTATGCAAAAATTGGCTGCCATAATACAGGGTCCCGATATCCAGGGGATCGATGGCAATGGCTGCGTTCCAGTTGAACCGCAATTTTACTCCCGACGGGGCAGGGGGCCGGATATCCTTCTGTTCACCGGTAACTGTGTTGAAACGAACCAACCATCCCCCTTGAGACATGGAATAGCCGAGCTTGGGATCTCGAGGAATGGGCAAGGTTCCGAATCCATCACCCCAACCCACAGACTGCCAGTGGAAATTGTATATGGCGGTTCCCTGGAGCACCCGGCTTGGGCCGCGCCAGGAACCGTTATCCTGAAGTCCTCCGTAAATGTTATAGGGATTTTCCAAGTCCACGCTGATGTGGTAGTACTGTCCCAAAGGAAGGTTCTGGACAAAATTCCAATGTTTTCCCTCGTCATAGCTGATGCCGATGCCTCCGTCGCCTCCGACCACCATAAAGTTGCCGTTATCGGGATGGATCCACAGCTCATGGAAATCTCCATGGACGGCAAAAAAATCCATCAGTCGCTTAAAAGACTTTCCGCCATCAATGCTGACATCCAGAGGACCGGATAGCCTGTAGACGATGTTTGGCTGCTTTGGGTGCACCCGGATATCGGAATAATAAAAGGGTCTGGGGCTGACTCCTGGTTTGTCATTGATAATCTTCCAGGTGCTGCCGCTATCTTCAGACAGGCATAGGGCGCTTTTTTTGGCTTCGATCAATGCATATACGATATTCGGGTGGCTGCGGGAAAAGGCGATTCCGATGCGGCCCAGTTCTCCTTCGGGAAGGCCTTCTTTGGGGGAGAGTTTTTCCCAAGTCTCTCCACCATCAGCGCTGAGATACAGCCCACTCCCCGGACCTCCCGAGTTGAAAAACCAGGGCTTTCTCCGGTGTTCCCACATGGCGGCCAAGAGCCGATTGGGATTGCTGGGATCCATGGCCAGGTCAGCGGCTCCAGTCTTATCATCGACAAACAATATTTTTTCCCAGGTCGTTCCACCATCCACTGTTTTGAAAACGCCCCGCTCAGGATTTTCTCCCCATGTCGTTCCCATAGCCGCAACGTAGGCCATATTGGGATTGTTGGGATTCAACAGGAGACGGCTGATTTTTTCCGTTTTTTCCAAACCTAAAAATTGCCAGTTTTCTCCACCATCCAGAGTTTTGAAGACGCCTCTGCCAACACCTACACTGTTTCGGGGGTTGGCCTCACCGGTTCCGATCCAAACGATCTCTGGATTGGAGGGATCGATCGTGATGTCGCCGATGGAGGACGTGGACTGGTCGTCAAATATCGGTTTCCATGTAACCCCACCGTCGACGGATTTCCAGATTCCACCTGTTGCGGTTCCCACATACATAGTCCTGGGATTAGCAACCACCACATCGACACAAGCGATTCTCCCGCTCATACCCGCCGGGCCGATAGAACGGGGCTTCAATCCAGAAAAATATTCGGCATCGTTGTTATCGATGGCATAATTGCCGGGAACAAAAATCAAAAGAGAAGGAATAAGGAAGAGCCCTATCAAACATACCTTAAGATATAATCTACCCCTGACCATTTCTCCCTCCATATCGAAAAGTTTTGCCTCGCTATTTTACAACGAAGAGTCACAGGATGGAAGAGTTATTTGAATGACAATTTTTTGATGACTCATGTGATCAGGGGGAGGACTTTTCCGGCCGCATCGTTGATCACATAATCGGCCACCGAATCCAGGGGAGTGCTGTCTATGTTGATGATGGCCAGTTTGGCTCCTGCTTGTTTAGCTCTCAGAGGGATATCAGCAGCCGGATAGACGACAAGGGAACTCCCGACAGCGAGCAGGAAATCGCAGGATGCCGCCGCTGCATAAGCATCTCTCAGGATTTCCGGGTCGAGCATTTCCCCAAAAAAGACCACATCAGGTCTTAAGATACCGCTGCATTTGGTACAAAGAGGGGGGATTTGCCTTTCCAGTTTGGTGAAAGCCTCTCCGATCGTGTATTTTCTGGAGCAGTCCATGCAAATGATGGTCCGGGTTGTCCCGTGGAGCTCGATGACTGAAGAAGAACCGGCTTCTTGGTGGAGTCCATCGATGTTCTGTGTGATCACGGTTTTGAGATTCCCTGCATTCTCTATTTCAAATAGCGCCAGATGGGCTTTGTTGGGTTTGACTTTTTTCAGGATGGGGTAGCGGACATCCTTGAAAAAATTCCAGTAGTAGGAAGGATTTTGAAGGAAATAACTGATGCTGGCATACTTGCTGGGATCGTATTTTGTCCAGAGCCCTCCTTCTCCTCTGTAAGTGGGAATACCGCTTTCGGCAGAAATGCCGGCGCCTGTGAAAGCCACGATGCTTTGGGCGTTTTGAATGTCAGTTGCCAAAGCCTTGATGTTATCCATTTTCCCTCACTTTGAGCCATATGTTTTGCGAAGCTTGTATTTGCATATTTTTGCCGATCCGGTTTTTGGCAGCTCGTCTGAAAAAATCACTTTTTTCGGGGCTTTGAAAGGAGCCATCCGTTCTTTACAGAACCGGATAATGTCCTGGCCTTCACACCTTTCCCCTTCCTTTTTCACAACCACGGCTGTAACCTTTTCGCCCCATACAGGATCTGGCTGTCCTATGACAGCCGCTTCCAGCACCCCTGGGCAAGCATATAATGTATCCTCCACTTCGATCGAAAAAACGTTTTCCCCGCCGGTTATGATGACATCATCCATCCGGTCGACGATGGTCACATACCCTTCAGGATTCTTCACGGCCAGATCCCGGGTGTGAAGCCAGCCGCCTACGATGCGTTCGGTTGTTTCTTCGGGAAGGCCCCAATAACCCGGTGTGATGGTTTCTCCTTTGGCGATGATCTCTCCCACATCCTCACCATCAGAAAGAACCTCCTCTCCGTTTTTTTTGACCACCTTGAGTTGGACTGTTTCAAAAGGCCTTCCTGTGGTCACCATGAATTGGAGCTTCTGTTCGAATGACAGTAATTTCATCCCCTCCTTCAGGATAGACATTGTCAGAAAGGGGCTGGTTTCGGTCAGCCCATAGGTTTGGATATAATCGCATCCAAAAACCTCAAGGATCTTTTTCACCACTTCTTTGGCGATCGGGGCTCCTCCGCTCATGATCAGCTTCAGTGAAGAGAAATCATAATTTTTAACTCCTGGAAAATTAACCAGAAGATTCAGCATGGTAGGGATGAAGTTACTCAGAGTGACTTTGTGCTTTGCGATGGCTTCCAGAACTGGTTTTTCTTCAAATCCTGGAACTATCACATGGGTTGCCCCCACTTTGGTCAAGGCCCAAACAGCCCATGCATCGGCCAAATGAAACATCGGGGAGACATGAAGCCACCTGTCGGTCTGTGCCAGTTTCAGCTCGCGAATGGTCCCATCGGCATGGGCGGAATTGTTTTTATGGGTCAAGATCACACCCTTTGGCCTTCCTGTGGTGCCGCTTGTGTAATAAATTTGGGCAATATCCGAGTCTGCGATACCGAGGGATATCTCGTTTTTTGACTGGGCTTCTTCTATCAGAGTTTCATATAGCAGACAATCCGGCCAGTTTTTAGCCGTTGTGGAATCGGTCAAAATGATGCCTCTCAACATCGGAAGCTCGTGTTTTTTATCCTTAAGACAGGACACAAGGTCCGGTTGGGCGATCAACCATTTAGCCTGGGAGTCATTTAAGATGAACACAAAATCTTCGCCACTCAACCGGTAATTGATCGGCACAAGCACGGCTCCGATTTTTGCAGCCGCAAAATAGGTCTCAAAATACCGGTGGCAATTCCTGTGGATGATCGTGATTTTATCGTTCTTCTGGATCCCCAAGGACAGCAGAGCGGATGCCAATTTATCTACTCTTTCCTTTAGCTGCTTGTAATCATATCGGTTTTTGCCGCATACAACGGCCTCATTTTCAGGTGAGCATTCTGAGGCTTTTTGGAGTATTTCAAATAAAGACATTTACAGGAGTTCCACGACTTCCTGTTCCAATCCGGGATAGATGGCCAGGTTGTCTTCAAGGGAATGAACATTCAATATACAATGAGAGACAACCACAATTTTTCCGCTCCTTTTGTCCGTCATCATAAACCTTCCATATCATAATCCT
>DAOWCB010000013.1 GCA_030633795.1 Candidatus Aminicenantota bacterium
GGAGGAGAGCAGCATTCCGGGGATGGTAGGCTTTTTTGTGGCGGCAAAGTAGAAGACGATGACCATAGGGAGAAGAAGCCAAATGTTGAATGTGAAGTTGTCTTTAAGGGTCTGGATAATAATGACCATGTCCTCGGACTCGACTGTTTCGGCTCCGTATCTGAGTCCGACAAGAAAGTATATAAGGAGGCCTATCAACCATGCAGGAGTGGCGGACCAGAGCATGTGTTTAATGTGATCGAACAAATTTGAACCTGCTGCAACAGGGGCCAAGTTGGTGACATCCGAAAAGGGAGACATCTTGTCGCCGAAATAAGCCCCGGCGACGATGGCTCCGGCCGCAGGTCCGAGGGGAATACCCAGGCCCATGGCTATCCCGATAAACGCCACGCCGAGAGTACCGATAGTTCCCCAGGAGGTTCCCGTCATGATCGAGGTGAGTGAACACACGAAACAGGCTGTGACCAGAAAAAATTTTGGGGAAATGAGTTTTAGGCCATAATAAATGACCATTGGAATGGTGCCGCTTGCGATCCATGCGCCGATCAAAATACCCACACACAGCATGATCAGGATCGCTGGCATTGCCTTGTGGATGCTGTCCACGATCCCCCTTTCCATCTCTTGCCAACTGAAGCCCAAAAGCAGGCCCAGGCATCCTGTGATAAAGGCTGCTGACACAAGAAGCACCTGAGGTGATATTTTGTAGATACCGTAGCCGATCCCTAAAAGTAAACCCATAGCGACAATAGGAACAAGAGCCACGGCCAGATTTGGCTTTTTTCGGTGAGATGTTTGTTTGTTTGGATTATTGCTCATAATGACTTTCCTGTTTCGGAGCGGACGCCGATCATGAAAAAGTGCCTTTGACGAGGAGTTTTCCCCCGGACATCATTTTGTGACCCATGGCGAATAAGGCGGTTATGTTGAAATCCTTGTCCAAAAGAAGAATATCTGCATCCATTCCTGGTTTGATTTCTCCCTTCTGTTTCAGGTTGTAGAAAACGGCAGGTGTGGTCGAGAAGAGTTTAATGCTGTCCTCTAAATCCAACATTTTCTGTTTGAGCAGGAAGCAGAAATTTGCCCAAAGGCTCTTTTGTGTGGCGATGGTTAAGCCAATTAGTCGGCCGGTACCATCGAAAACTGGCATGCTGCCGTTGCCGTCCGAGCTGATCGTGATATGATCCAGGGGAGCGCTTCTTTCTAGGCAAAGCTTGAGGGACTTGGCTACGCTGATATGTCCTTCGTCTGATGCAGGATCCATTCCTGCTGTGAGATCCATGTATCCACCTTGAAGTGTGAAACGGATGGCCTCATCCAGGAGCTCAGAATTCCGGTTAACGTGAGTAGGGATGACTTGTGTGATCGGGATTTCTGTTTCCGTTATCAACCTGAATAAATATTCCAGCTTCCTGGGGCCATCTCCGAGATGACAGTGCAACACACCTGCTTTTTGTCCCAGCATCCCTCCCATCCTGCACTCGGCAGCAAGTCGGGCAAATTCTGCGAAAGTCGGCTGGGATGAGCGGTGATCGGAGATGGCGATTTCTCCGGCCCCGATGACTTTTTCTATCATCAAAATGTCCGAGCGCACACTTCCCGTGATGGTGACGACGGGGATTTGATAAGAACCTGAAAAAATATACGTGGTCACGCCCTCGATCTCCAGTCCATTGGCTTTGGCGAGGAGGGATTCCATGTGCCGGGTTGTCCCATCCGTCCCGAGGCAGCCTATAACAGTGGTTACTCCGCTGGCCAAGATGCTCTGTATGGTTATTTCCGGAGCCCGGGTTGCCGGCCCTCCTTCCCCTCCCCCTCCAAGAATGTGAACATGACTGTCGATGAATCCTGGAATCACCATTTTATCTGAAACGTCTTCTTCCAACACGGGAAAGCCTGTTATATGGATTTTGCCAGGATCAGAGACAGCCGCGATCTTCGCTCCAAGAATCAAGATATCTCTTTTTCCCATTGGCGATGGCGCAAAAACATCTCCCCCTCGGAGCAGTGTGACCATGCTTTCAGATTTCATTGCAAGACGTATATGAATTTTTTCCATCGTTAAATTATCATGGATAATCCGGATTTTCAAGCGCAACAGGGATAAAGGTAAAAAAAGGGGACGGTTCTATTTTTTTCCTTTGTTATTCATGTTTGTACCTATTGTGTTATAATAAAAAAAATGACAACCGTAGAAGCGGAATTAGAAAAGATAAGACCTCAGATAGAAAAACTCTGTGATTTTTTTCTTATCGGAAAAAAAGTGGAGGTCTTGGGTCAAAGGAATATTGTCCACGAGGGGCCCAACATCATTGTGGGCAACCATTGTGGAACGGTCAAGGATGGGGCGATCATCTGGAAGATCATGCCTCGACCGATTTTTTTCACGGCCAATAGAATGATTTTCAACAAAGATGAATTAACCGTTCTTGTCAAAGAATATTTTCAGTCGCATCTGAAAAGCTTTGGATATTTTTTGAATTTGGCCTTATCTCCCATAACATCTCGATTGATCAATTTTATTTCTTCCGCTTTGCCCAAAGCAGGGACCATTCCGGTGGATCTAACTAGGCGAAAAAAACTGGCCATAGAGAAATGCCAAGAGTATTTGAAAAAAGGGAGGGCCATCATTGCCCTTCAAGGAAATGGAAAAATAGGGGAAAACGATCCCAATCCCTATGTCAGTCCTTTCCGGAGGGGGCCTTCGATCCTCTCTTACAATCTCTACACAGAAGAGAACATCCCTGTAGCTGTAACGCCACTAGCCCTTTTTGGGACACAATCCCCGGTTTTCATTCCCGGCAAGATCAGGGTCAATATCGGAGAGCCGATGTATATTGCGGATTACATGTCAGATGACTTTGCAGCAAGCGTGGAGAAATTCCGAGCGGCAATGGAACGCCGGGTAAAGGATCTTTTCATGGAGCTAATCAAAGCCTAATCCTTCCCCCTTTTTTTAGCATTCCTTTTTTCACACAAAAGCATCTCGGGCTTCCGACTATTCCTCTTTCCCCCCGAAACGGGAAAGAATTTCTTGGTTCGTCTTCAGGAAAAGATCGTATCTTATTTTCACCTCTTTATCCTCCTGCAATTTGGCCAGATAGGAGGAAAAGAATTTATTTTTTTTGCTCTCCAGGAGGTTTTCTTTTTCGGTCTCTTTAACCTTTTCAAATTCTTCTCTCGTGACCTCTTTCCGATCAAGGACCCGCATCAGTGCATATCCGGATTCGAATTCCACTGGACCGCTGGCTTCTTCCAACGGAAGAGAAAATGCAAGCTTGTCGATCTCTCTGTTCTCACCGATAATACCAAGGTATTGTCCTCTTTTATGTTCCTCAACGGTTTTGTATTCCAGCGAATAATCTTCTGCTAGATCCTCCAGCCTCTTTCTGCTGAGGTCCTGTTTAACTTTTTTGATCCGGTCGATGGCTAGCTCTTTTTTTTCTAGGGCTGTAAAATCCTTGGTGATTTCCTGCTTTGCCTCGTCGAAATTGGCCGGACGAGGAGGTTCGACCTTCATCAGTTGGGCCAGGCCGACACCTTGGTAGGTGTAGATCGGAGAAGAGATTTCTTTCTCCTCGATGTTGAATAGTGTCATGCTTATAGAGCCAGACGGGTCGATTTCCTCCAACGGATCATTTTCTTTGAGAAGACCGGAATTGCTGATCCCTAAGCCTAGTGTTTGTGCCGCAACATCCAGGCTGTTCTCTTTTTTGGCTGCTTTTTCCAACCGGACAATTTCCTCTTCTGCCATCTGCCTTGCTTTTTCATCCTTGAGTATGATGATGATTCTCTCCTTTACGGCTTCAAGCGGTTGGGTGGATTCGGGTTCTTTTTCTATTACCTTAAGAATGACCACTCCATCTGTGATCTCGAGGACGTCGGACACCTCGTCTTGGGATAATCTGTTGATCTCATCCTGTTCTTGTTGGGATAAACTCTTCCATTCGTACAATCCCCAGTCTCCAGACTCTGGAGCCTTTTCATCTTTGGAGTATAATCTGGCCAGCTCACCAAAATCCTGCCCGTTTCGTATTTGATCGAGCAAATCCCTTGCCTGGTTCATCACGAGATCTCTTTCCTGTTCCTCGAACGGGATGTAGATCCGGCTGGCCTTCGTTTTTTCGGGTTCCTTGAAACGAGCCGTGTTGTCATCATAATAGGCTATGATTTCCGAATCGCTCAATTCGACTTTTTCTTTTAAATCTTCGGTTTTGATAAAGTAATAGTCAGCTTCTCTTTTTTCCGGGATTTTGTACGTGTCCCTGTTTTTTTCGAAATATTCCACCAGTTTCTCAGGATCAGGCTCTTTATCCAATTCCACCTTATCCAATCCCAGCGTGACGTATTCTATCCTTGCGGTGTCGTTGGTGTTTTTATAGTTTTCCCACAACTCCTCATCGGTCACAGTGACACCTGCTGTTAGGACCTCGACGACCTTCTCCATGATGATTTCTTGCTGCAGACTCTTTTCGAACTCGGGGAGAGGGATGCGGTTCCTATCCAGAATTTTCTGGTACAGGGCGAAGCCGACAAACTGTCCCTCTTTTTGGAAGACCGGATAACTCATGATTTTTTTCCGTATTTCATTGTCTGTGGCTTTAATCCCCATCTCTTTGGATAGCTGTGTCAGAAGGGATTGTTGGATGAGTTGATTCAGAATTTGCTGGGGAATGTTGAGCTGTTGAATGAATCGGCTGTCCAGTTCCCGAAATTCCCTGCGCATGGCCTCTATCCTTTGTTGTAAGGTTTGCTGATAGAGACTTAGCGATATTTTCTCTTTTCCCACTGTTGCCAAGGTGTTTGCCCCTCTTCCCTCTCCGAGGGCGCCAGCTCCACCCCAAACAGCGAAAATGGAGATGATGAAGGCAATGATCACAAACCAAAGTGTAGGAGCGAGGGATTTCAGGTTTTTTCTCATTGATTTTAGCATGGTTTTACCTCTATCTCGTTTTCACTCATAACCTCTGATTCTTCCATGATACCGCGAATCATTGACCTATCATTCTCGCAGCAAGTGCCGAGAGATTACAAGACGTTGTATTTCAGAAGTCCCCTCGTATATCGTGAGGACTCGGGCATCTCTGTATAATTGCTCAACCACAAATTCCTTGGAATATCCGTAACCTCCATGAATCTGAAGTGCCAGGTAAGCGATCTTGTTAGCAGCTTCGGAGGCATAGAGTTTGGCCATGGCTGCCTCTTTGGAGATGGAGGCTCCTTTGTCCAAAAGGAAAGATGCCCTGTATGTGAGCAATCGTGCAGATTCTATGAGAGTTGCCATATCTGCTATCATGAATTGGATAGCCTGGAAATGGGCAATGGATTTGCCGAATGCTTCCCTTTGTTTGGCATATTTTACGGCCTCATCAAGCGCGCGCTGTGAAAGCCCGACGGATTGGGCTGCGATTCCAATGCGCGAGGCATCCAGACAATGCAACGCTATCGAGGCTCCCCTGCCTTCCTCTCCAAGGAGATTTTCTGCCGGAATATGGCAGTCTTCCAAAACTATTTCCGCGGTTATCGAAGCGTGCAGGCCCATTTTTTCTTCGATGCGGGAAATCCGCAGGCCTGGTGAGTCTTTCTCGATTATAAATGCGCTCAATTTTTTTTCGCCTTGCTGGTTTTCCGTGGTTGCAAACAGAATGTATGCTAGAGCGTCGCTCCCTGTGGTTACCCAAGCTTTTGTTCCATTCAAGACATAGACATCCCCTTTTTTTTCGGCTTTGGTGTTCAAGCCTTGAATATCCGATCCAGCTCCCGGTTCAGTGAGGGCAAAAGCCCCGAGTAGTTCTCCTTTGGCTGCTTTGGGCAGGTATTTTTCTTTTTGTTGATCGGTGCCGAATTTCAGGATGGCATAACAAAAAAGGGAGCAGTGGACACTGATGATCACAGAAAGGGAAGGGAGAGCTCGGCTTATTTCTTCCAATGTAATCATCAAAGAGAGCGTGTCTGTTTTTATCCCATTGTATACGGGAGGAATGGACATACCCAAAATTCCCAGGTCCGCCAGCTTTTTCAACAATTCCTCGGGAAATTGATGGGACTCCTCAAGAGATTTGGCGCAGGGTTTGATCTCGTTCTGGACAAAATCCCTGATCATCTCCCTTATCTGAATCTGGGCTTCTGTGAGCTCGAAATTCACTTTTAATCCTTTTTTTGGAAGTGTGAGAGGAGTTGATCATAGGTCGTGTGGAGATCCTTTAGGACCACCTTTGTTTTTCCAATGAGTGGCATAAAATTGGAATCTCCGATCCAGCGGGGAATGATATGCAGGTGATAATGATCCGCCACACCTGCTCCTGCGCTGTGGCCGATATTCATCCCGGTATTGAAACCATGAGGCTTATACTGCTCTCTTAAAATCCCCAAGCATTTTTTGAGAAGCCCCATTATTTCTTCAGAAGATTTCTTTTCAGCCAACTCAATAGAATCCAGATGTTTGTAAGGAGCGACCATCAAGTGGCCCGGTGTGTATGGGTATTTGTTCAACAGAATAAAATTGTGATTGCCTCTATACAGGACAAAACATTCCTTATCGTTTTCCTGCTTTAATGCATGACAGAAGATACACCCTTTCATTTTGAACACTGTCTTAACATATTCTTCTCTCCAAGGCGCAGTGATGTACTCCATTACCTGTTGATCATGCTTTTTATCAATTTGCTCGGCTTGAAATACAAGACTTTTTTTGGAGGAACTTGGACAGGCTTTCCTGTACGGGGGTTTCTCCCTGAACGAGCACCCCGTGTACGAAACCGGAAACTGCCGAATCCTCTGAGTTCTATTTCTTCCCCCCTCAATAATGCTTCCTTCATGGTTTGAAAGAAAAGATTGACTCCCGTTTCTGCTTCTTGCTTAGAGATGTTCATTTCCTTTGCGATTTTGTTAATTAGATCAGCTTTTATCATCCTTGTCCTCCTTTTTTTTCGTTGTTTTTTTTGTTTTCTTTTTCGGAACCTCTAAGTTTTTCAGCTTATCTTTCATCAAATCACCCAGGGTTAGCCTGTCATTTTGGCTTTGGACATACTTTTGATATTCAAATTTTTGCACTTCCATCTGTGCTTGCCTAAAACTTAGAGAGATCTTTTTTTCCTCTGAATTCAATTTCAATATTTTGGCGAGTTTTTCTTCCCCAATCTTAAAGATGTCGGCCGGATTGTCGATTTTGTGATCATCCAGTTCGGAGAGAAAAACAACGCCTTCGATGCCTGGGGTAATTTCGACAAACACACCAAAATTAGCAAGGCGAACGATCCTCACTTTTACAAGATCTCCCACTTTTTGGCGCGCGAAAAAATCTTCCCAGATATCTCCTTCCAGTTGTTTGATACCTAAGGCGAGTTTTTGTTTTTCGACATCGATATTGAGGATGATGGCTTCGGTTTCCTCCCCCACTTTTAACAGATCAGAGGGATGTTTGATTTTTTTCCAGCTTATGTCTGAAATATGTATCAGTCCTTCGATACCTTTTTCAACCTCTATGAATGCGCCGAAGTCAGTGATGTTGGTTATGGTTCCCTTTACCCGAGATCCCGGGCTGTACGTCTGCCCGAATGATTCTAACGGATGAGGTGTGACCTGTTTGAGACCCAAGGAGATTCTTTTGGAGGAGGGATTTATGGCTAAAATAGTGACGATAACCTCTTCTCCTGGGCTGAGAACTTTTTTGGGATGAACAGATTTGCGGGACCAGGATAAATCTGAAACATGGATCAATCCTTCCACACCGGGCTCGAGTTCAACAAATGCGCCAAAATCGGTCAAGCTCACAACCTTCCCCGCAATTTTTTGTCCCGCCATGTATCTTCCTTCGATGTCTTCCCAAGGATCGGCGCTGAGCTGTTTGTATCCCAATGAAATTTTTTCTTCTTTTTCATCGAAGCCAAGCACGATGGCCTCGATTTCCTGGCCGGTTTCGAAGATCTCGGAAGGGTGGTTGATCTTCCCCCAAGAAATGTCCGAGATATGCAAAAGGCCTTCTATCCCTCCTAAATCAATAAAGGCGCCGAAATTCGTGAGGGATTTCACCCGTCCCCTTACTTTTTTCCCAGAACTTAACTGGTCAAAGATACGTCTCTTTTTTTTCTCTCTCTCATCCTGGAGGTAGAGTTTTCGGGATAGAACAGCATTTTCTGTCTTTCTGTCAAACTTGATCACTTTGAACTTGTACAGATTCCCTATGAGTTTGTCCGAATCTTTCACCATTTTCATATCTGCATGAGAATCGGGAAGAAAAGCCATGATTCCTACATTGACATTGAATCCATTTTTTATTTTTGTTGTGATTTTTCCGACGATCCAGTTGTTGTGTTGATAGGCTTTTTCCAGATTATTTAGCGCTTTGATAGCAATGGCTTTCTTTTTTGAGAGGATGAGATATCCTTCTCTGAGATTGCCTTTTTCGAGGACGGCTTCAACCTCATCTCCTTGACGGAGAGTTTTTGGATCCTGATGGTCGAGGAAGTCTTCGATTGGAATGATACCCTCAGACTTGAAACCCACATCTATAAGCACATGGGACGAGGTGATTTTGATCACCTTCCCTTTGAGAAGTTTGCCTGGTGATAGTTCTTTGGTGTTGAATTGGTATTTTTCGAGAAGATCGGCATAATCCTCGTTTGTGATGTCGGTTTCTTTTTTTGGATTTTTAATTAGTTCTGACATTGGACCCTCTTTTCCGAATGGTATTGGTGCTTATAGCTAGATTTTATCTTGGCCACAGCTTCTTGGATAGCCTCAGGAGGAGTGGATGCTCCTCCGGAAAGACCAATTTTTTTCGCTCCTTTTACCATCTTGGGAGTGATATGATTTGCCTTTTCGATGAAATATGTATGAGGCAAAATTCTTTTTGATATCTGATAGAGTTTTTTTGTGTTGGAACTGTTCTTGCCTCCGATTATGAAAAGAGTATCGACACAAGATGCCAGTTCTGATGTGGACTTCTGCCGGGTTTGAGTGGACTGGCAGATCGTATTGTACACCTTCAGTTCTTCTGTTCTCTCGATGAGAGCTGCTACAACAGAGATGAACAGGAACCGGTCCTGAGTGGATTGGGCAAGAACAGATCTTTTTTTTTGGGGGGGAAGATTTCTTGCCTGGCGTTCGGTTTCTATGATAATCCCTTTTTTCTTGGAATAACCGATGAGCCCTTTTATCTCCGGATGCAGTTTGTTGCCCACAATGATAATTTCTTCCTCTTTTTTTGCCAGTGCCTCAACCAGTTTTTGGATTTTTTTTACGATTGGACAAGTAGCATCCACAATCTCTATCTGCTTTTTTTCGAGAATGTTATAAATTCTGGGGGATACGCCATGGCTTCTGATGATGACCGTTCCTTCTTCAATCAGGTCGAGATCATTGAGCGAATGGATCCCTTTTTTCTCTAAATCGGCGATCACCTGAGGATTATGTATCAAGTCGCCGAAGGTGAAGACTTTTTCCATTTTCCGTTTTCTCGTTTCCTTGACAAGCCGGAGTGCCCTTTTGACTCCGTAGCATAAACCAGAATTTTTTGCGACAATGACTTCCATTTTTCTCCAAGAAAGAATGCTTATACTATCTTATTTGAAGCCTCTCTGTCAATCCTAAATATAGGCAAAATCTGGACTTAAGCTTATTTTGGAGGCCTGAGAAAAGCGCCTATTCCGGCCTCGGGATGGGCTGCCACAACCATGCCCTTTTTTCCGACGTAATCATAAGGCTGATGGCGATCAACAGGAGGTTCCGTGACTTTTAGGGTTTGTGGTTGGCAGGTGACGAGAAAAAAAATAGAGGGAAAAGGAAAATACTCCTCCTAATCAAGGATTTTTTCCTCATCCAGTATTTTAAGAATTTCTTCTTCCGAAGGCAGATCTTTGATGTTGTTCAGGCCGAAATAGGTCAAAAATTTATCCGTGGTCCTGTATATCAAGGGTCTTCCAGGACTTTTTTTCCTTCCGGTTATCTTGACCAAGTTTTTCCGGAGCAGAGATTTCAATGAATGGGAGGCGTCCACACCACGCAACGCGGATATCTCGGCAAGGGTTACTGGTTGATGATAAGCTACGGTAGCCAAGGTTTCCAGTGCTGCATGCGATAGTTTGCCCTTTTGTTCGAGACTGAGCAGGCGCCGAATCCATTGGTCAGACTCGGATTTTGTCGAGAACAGGAAACCTCCGGCTGCCTGGATAATCTGGATCCCTCTATCATTGGAAGCGTAACTTTCCAATAGCTCCTGGATAGCTTGTTCGATTTCGATGTTCGAGAATTCCGTACAGATGTTTTTGATTTTTTCTAGATTCAGCGGTTCCAGGGAGACAAAGACCAGTGATTCGATAACGTCTTTAAGCCGGGTTCTCATGGCCTAGCCCCTTGTTTGGGCCAGACTTTGATTGAGTGAAATAGGCTATCTTGAACCGCAATGGCAATATGGGCTTTGATAAGTTCAAGCAAGCAAAAAAAGGATATCAGCGCTTCTTCGAAGCTTTCTTGACTGTTGAAATATTCGAGAAAGTCAAGAAAACCATGTTCTTTGAGTCGGTCGATCAATTCCTTCATTTTTTCTTCCAGGGAAAACTCTTTTCCATGGATTAGGCGTATGTTCTCCTGCTCTTTTCTCTTCATCAGGGAGAGAAAGGCCTCTGCCAATTCGAAAAGAGACACCTCAACCAACTCCGCATCCTCTGTTGTGGGCAAAGACGGAGGGGCAGATCGTTTCCAAAGTTTTGTCTGCTGGTCTTCTTTCTCACTGAGAAGTGTGCTGGCAGCTTTTATTTTTTGGAAGTCCAAAAGACGGTCAACCAGGATTTTGCGCGGGTCTTCCTCGTCCTCCAGTTCGCTTTCCCTAGGCAGAAGCATTTGGGACTTGATGTAGATCAACAGGGCTGCTATCAAAAGGAATTCCCCCTCCCGTTCCAGGTTGATTTTTTCTTTCTGGGTGAGGAAAGCTAAATACTCTCTTGTGATCGTTGCTATAGGGATGTCGTGAATGTCAATCTTTTTTTTTCTGATGAGAAAAAGCAGAAGGTCAAGAGGCCCTTGGAAAACCTCCAGGTTAACCTGATAATCTTTCGCCTCTTCCATCTAGATACTTGGACTCATCATCACAGACCAATGGCTTTCCTGACTTCTTCCATCGTTTTTTGGGCCGTTTTTCTCGCTTTCCTGTTTCCTTCTTCTATTATATCCCAGACTTTTTTGGGATTCTTATTAAACTCTCTCCTCTTTTCTCGGGAAGGGGCTAAGGTCTCGATCAGCTTATCAATGACCACATTTTTGCATTCCAAGCAGCCGATACCGGCAGTTCGGCAACCTTGTGCTAGCTCCTCTCTTTTTTCCTCCTCCACAAATGCTTTGTGCAGTGTGAACACAGGGCAATCATCAGGGACTCCCGGGTCGGTCTTCCGTTTGCGACGCGTGTCGGTTTTCATAGGGGCTATCTTTGCGCGGATCTCTTCAGGTGGATCGGAAAGATAAATGGCGTTGTGGAAGGAATTACTCATCTTGCGTCCATCCGTACCGGCCAGCCTTGGGACTTCTGTGAGCAACATCTGTGGCTCAGGAAAAATTTCTCCGTAAAGCCGATTAAATCGACGCGTGATTTCCCGAGCTAATTCGAGATGGTACGCCTGATCTTCCCCGACAGGAACGGCATTGCCTTTATACAAGATGATATCGGCTGTTTGAAGAACAGGATATCCCAGAAATCCGTAGGTGTTGAGGTCTTTATCCGTGACCTCCCTCTTCATTTCCTTGAATGTCGGGACTCTTTGCAGCCAAGGAAGGGGAATGATCATCGAGAGTAGAAGATGGAGTTCGGCGTGTTCTTTGACATCTGACTGAACGAA
>DAOWCB010000120.1 GCA_030633795.1 Candidatus Aminicenantota bacterium
CAGCTCTTGTTCCTCCATTCTCACCTTCCTAAAACTGTCCGGTTCCTGATTTCGTTGCATTTTTTTCTTGAGTTCAGACGGCCTATTTTTACCTTCTCCAACCATACGGTGTATTAACCATAAATATTTGTCCTATAAATACTTACGTCATTATCTATTTTACCCCTTCTGTCGTTTAATGTAAAAAAGAGGAGTGTCCCCTATGGTTCGATAGGATTTAGGAAGGTTCGAGTTCGATAAGAGGCATCTCAGAATCTACCAAATCTCCGGCTGAAACATGGATCTTCTTGATCGTACCGTCCACAGAGGCCTTGATCTCATTCTCCATCTTCATGGCTTCCACAATAGCCAGTGTCTGGTTCTTCCGTACCTCAGCTTTCTCGGAAACACAGACCTTGATAACCTTACCCGGCATGGGCGCCTTTACCAAAAGCGTTCCCTCTGAGGTTATTTCTTCTCCCTTACGGAAACCTTCCACCTGCTCGGTCGGCTCTTTGACAACGAACTGCAGGCCATCGATCAAGAAATACCGACTATCCTTATCCTTTGCAGTGTATATCCGGAAGGAAACATCATCGATCAATACAGAGATTTGGTGGGGAGAAATCTGCTGGATATCAGCTTCATAAGTCTTTCCGCCATAAGAAAAAACATAAAAATCCTCTTTTTTCTCGAGAGATATTTGTTGCAATACATCGTTCAACAGGAATTCAAATTCCACTCTACTTTCCTCCTAATCGCCATTTCCCGAGCGAAAGCCAGGGAGAATAAATCTCTTTTTTTGTCATTTGGAAATTTTTGCCAGAAGTTGTCCCATGCAAAGAATCGAAGGCCGCTGCTAATAAAACCAGCTTCTGCTTTTCTTCTGAGCCTTTCTCTCCTGTCCAATCCGCAAAATGATCTTGGATGAAACTGGTGGTCGTCTCTCCTTTGTGGAATTGAGGATGTCCGATCAAATCCTTTAAAAAACGTATGCTCGTTTGCACGCCCAAAATGACATAATCATCCAGAGCCTTGATCATCTTCTGGCAGGCGGTTTCGCGATTTTCGGCCCAGACGATAAGCTTGGCCAGGATCGGATCATAATAGATCGGAACATCCCACCCGCTGTAGATCCCGCAATCATGACGGACTCCCGGTCCGTGTGGTTCTTTAAAATAAAGGATTTTCCCCGAAGAGGGCAAAAAATTATTCTGCGGATCTTCGGCATAGATCCGGCATTCAATGGCATGGCCATTCTGGTCCAAATCTTCTTGTTTAAAAGGAAGCTTTTCGCCTGCGGCAATTTTTATCTGCTGGTGGACAAGATCCACACCCGTTGTCAGTTCAGTGACCGGATGTTCCACCTGCAGCCTGGCGTTGACTTCCAGAAAATAGAATTTTTTTTCCTTGTCTAAAAGGAACTCGACCGTCCCAGCGTTGTTATAACCGGAAACCTTCATGACCTTCCTGGCCGTCTCCCCCATCCGGGCACGAAGTTCAGGATCTAGGGCTTGGGAGGGCGTCTCTTCCACGATCTTCTGATGCCTTCGCTGAATGGAGCATTCCCTCTCGAAAAGGTGCACCACACTGCCGTAGTTGTCGGCAAGAACCTGAAATTCTACATGCCTGGATTCTTCGATGTATTTCTCCAGATAAACGGATTCATCCCCAAAGGCAGATTTGGCCTCGCGCATGCCGGCCTCGAGAGCTGGCGTCAGCTCCTTTTCATCGAACACAATCCGCATCCCTTTTCCGCCTCCACCGGCCGATGCTTTGATCATCACCGGATAGCCGATCTTCTGGGCTTCGGCTTTGATGGTTGAGGTATCCTCCACGATTCCCTTCATCCCGGGGATGATCGGGATGTCGGCCTTCTCCAGAGTTTGGCGCGAACGCACCTTGTCCCCAACAAGTTCCAAAGCATCGGAGTTGGGCCCGATGAATACGATCTTTTCCTTTTCGCAGCGCCGGGCAAAAGCGGCATTTTCAGCCAAAAAACCATATCCGGGATGAATGGCATCGACCTCGGTTTTCTGTGCCGCTTGGATAATCCGATCCATGTCGAGATAGCTATCCACCGCAGGAGGCGGGCCGATCCCGATGGCCTCATCGGCAATCTGCACGTGAAGGCTGAGACGGTCGGCATCGGAAAAAACCGCCACAGTGGATATCCCCATTTCCTGACAGGCTTTAATGATCCGAACCGCTATCTCCCCTCTATTCGCAACGAGTATCTTCTTAAACATTTATTTTATCCAATTGGGTTTCCGTTTTTCCAGAAAAGAGGCCATGCCTTCCTGACCCTCCTCGCTGATTCTCAAATTGGCGATCATCCGGGCCGTGAATTCCTTGACTTCCTCCAAACTCATCTGGGGAACCTGGAATATCAGTTCCTTGCAACTGGCTAAAGCTTCTGGCCCCGATGTCAGGAGCAGACTTATCAGCTCGTCAACAGTGTCTTCCAATTTTTCTCGGGGGACAATCTGGTTAACCAGGCCGATTTCCTGCGCTTTTTTGGCGGAGATCCTTTTCCCAGTAAGGAAATACTCCCGAGCCTTGCTCTCCCCTATCTTCCGGATCACAAAAGGAGAGATGGCTGCGGGAACCAGCCCAATTTTAACTTCGCTCAATCCAAAATGGGCTTCTTCCGCTGCCACAGCGATATCGCAGGCCGAAAGAAATCCGTTTCCCCCGCCGATGGCTGCACCGTTCACCATGGCCACCGTGGGCTTGGGAAAGGAGTAGAGCTTATGCAGGACTTCCGCCAACAGAAGGGATTCCGATAAGTTCTGCTCGTAGGAATAATCGATGATTTCCCGCATCCAGTTGATATCGGCTCCGGCACAGAAGGATTTTCCCTCTCCGGTCAGAACTACCACACGAACAGATGCCTCGGCTTTCACCTGGTCAAAGACCTGGGCAAGTTCGGCAATCATCGTGGCATTAAAAGCATTGTGGACCTCGGGCCTTGCGAATGTGATGCGGGCCACTTTTTCGTCAACAGCCAGCCGAATGGTCTGAAACGCGGTTTCCTTCATTTTACATCCTGAATATGCCGACTTTGTAATCAGGGATTGGCGCGTTCAGACTCATCGAAATCCCCAAAGCCAGAGCTTCTCTTGTCTCCAGCGGGTCGAGAATGCCATCATCCCAAAGCCGAGCCGTGCTGAAATACGGACTGTCTTCATGCTCGTATTTCTTGAGGATGGGCTCGCGCATCTTTGCGATCTCCTCATCGGACATCTTTTTCCCTTGAGCCGCCAGCCTCTTCACCTTCACGGTCACCAGCACATCCGCAGCCTGCTCTCCTCCCATCACACTGATCCGGGCATTCGGCCACATCCATAGCAATCGTGGAGCATAAGCCCTGCCGCACATGGCATAATTCCCGGCTCCGTTGGATGCGCCGACGATGATCGTGAATTTCGGCACGTCCGCATTGGCCACAGCATGGACCAGCTTGGCACCATCCTTGGCGATCCCCCCATGCTCGTACTGTTGCCCGACGATAAATCCTGTGATGTTCTGGAAAAAAATCAACGGAATCTTCCGCATAGAACACAGAGTCACAAAGTGAGCTCCCTTGACTGAGCTTTCAGAAAAAAGCACGCCGTTGTTGGCCAAAATACCGACAGGATATCCCAAGATGCGGGCAAATCCACACACGATCGTCTGTCCGTAATGTTCCTTGAATTCCTGGAATCGGCTGCCATCTACGAGCCGCGCGATGACCTCCCTGAAATCGTAGGGTTTGCGTGTATCCTGAGGAATAATCCCATAAAGTTCTTCGGGATCATAATAAGGATCCTCGGGTTCGGCCATGTCTAATTCAAACTTCTTAGGAGGATCCAATGTTTCGACGATGTTCCGGGCTATCTCGAGAGCGTGGGAATCATTCTGGGCATAATAGTCGGACACACCCGAGATCCGACAGTGTACATCCGCACCGCCCAAATCCTCATCCGAAACGTCCACCCCTGTGGCGGCCTTGACCAGCGGAGGCCCTCCGATGAAAATGGTTCCCTGCTGGCGGACGATCACAGTCTCATCGCTCATAGCCGGCACATAAGCTCCTCCTGCCGTGCAAGAGCCCATCACGCTCGAAATCTGCGGGATACCGAGAGCCGAAAGCCTGGCTTGGTTGTAGAAAATGCACCCAAAATGCTCTTTATCCGGAAAGGTCCCAGCTTGAAGGGGAAGAAAAATCCCGCCAGAGTCGACAAGATAGATGCACGGCAAACGGTTTTCCAGAGCGACCTGTTGAGCCCGGATGTGTTTCTTTATAGTCATCGGGAAATAGGTCCCGCCCTTGACTGTGGCATCGTTAGCCACGACCAGAACTTCTCGCCCGTGAACCACTCCGATCCCGGTTACAACACCTGCGCTGGGGGCTTCGTTTTCGTATAAATCGTAAGCGCCGAGGGCGCTCAGCTCGAGGAAAGGTGTGTTTTTGTCGAAGAGTTTATCCAGTCTTTCTCTCACCAGGAGTTTTTTTCGCGACTTGTGAAGATCGCGGTATTTTTTTGGGCCGCCTTCCTGAATCTTGGCAAGTCTTTTTTTGTAGAGCTCGACTTCTTTTTTCAGACTCTTGTGATTTCCTTTAAATTCCTTGCTCTCAGTATCGACTTTGCTTTCGATTCTGTACATGGTCTTGCTCCCAAAAAAAATAAATCCGCCTTAAATTATATGTTAGTCAAAGGATAAAGGCTAGAGGACTAACTTTACCCATAGTAAATTTATTGGCCTTTTTTTTTAAATTATATAACTGGGAGTTATATTCCCCCAAAGCTAGTTTCAACGCCTTTATGCATCTGGAACGAATTTATATCCGTAGCAGAGGATGCCGGAATCGCCCTCCTGGTAGACCTTCCGAAACTCCAACTTCAGTCGCATCCCGATCTTGATATCGTCGAAATCACAATCCACGACCTGTCCGGTCAATTTCACCCCGTCATCCAATTCGACAATCCCGACAGCAAAAGGGGCCTGATCGACATACTGTTGCGGAGGGACTCGGATGATGGTATATGTAATCAGCTTGCCCATTTCCTCGATCTTAGCTTCTTCCATCTCTTGATTCTTGCACTCCGGGCAGATCAGCCGAGGAGGAAAAAATTTCACTTGGCATTTCGTGCATTGGTTGGCTTCAAACCTGTACCTTTGAGGAATCTCTCTCCAATATCTTGATGGTGTTGGCATTTTTTTCTCCTTCTTTATTCCTTTTCAAAAACGTGAACCACAGTGCTGCCGCCGCTTCCGCCCATGTTTTGGGTCATCCCGATCTTGGCATCCTTGACCTGTCTCTCCCCTGATTCGCCCCACAGTTGTTTGGTGATCTCGATGATTTGCGCCACACCTGTGGCACCCACAGGATGGCCTTTGGATTTCAATCCGCCGCTCGTGTTTATCGGGATTTTGCCCTCCAGGGCTGTCAATCCTTCCTCAACGGCCTTGCCAGCCTGTCCTTTCTCCACTATACCCAGAGCTTCCATCACGCATATCTCAGCGATCGTGAAACAATCATGGACCTCG
>DAOWCB010000121.1 GCA_030633795.1 Candidatus Aminicenantota bacterium
CTCGCGGGTATTCCTGAAGATCTTCTTTGAGACCGAATTGGGTGGGATTGATAAATATGCTGACGACTGTGCAATCTGTCCTCCGTAAGGATTCCCTCACAAGGCTTAAATGTCCCTCATGAAGAAAACCCATTGTGGATACAAAGCCAACACTCTTCCCAGAAAATTTCTGTTTGTTGATTGCCGCTTTAATCGCGTTTATTTTGGATAGAACTTCCACGCTACTTTTTCTCTTTTTTCTCCAAGATTTGTTCCAGGACCTCTTTCTTTTTCAAGTGATAGGATTTGCTGTCGTCGGGGAAAGTTCCCTCTTTTACATCTTCAATATACTCCCTGATGGCCTTGTTCAGACTGCCATGGATATCCACATATTTTTTGACAAACTTGGGAAGATAACCGTTGGCATATCCAACAAGGTCATGAAACACTAATATCTGACCATCACAGTGAGGCCCTGCTCCGATACCGATGGTCGGAACGTTTCGCTTGAGTGTAATCTCTCTTGCCAGTTCCATCGGAATACATTCCAGAACGATGCTAAAAACTCCTGCCTTTTCCAAATCTTCGGCATTTTGCATGATTTTTTTTGCCTCTTCTATCTCTTTGCCTTTTACCTTGAACTGGCCGAGATGATAGATGGATTGAGGTGTCAATCCCACATGTCCCATCACCGGGATTTCAGCCTCCACAAGGGTTTCTATGAGCTTCAGCCTTTTTTGTGAAGCGCCTTCTATTTTAACGGCTTGGGCTCCAGCTTCTTTCAAAAAGCGTGATGCATTCCGGACCGTTTCATCCACGGACATATGGAAGGAAAAGTAAGGCATATCTCCCACAATCAAGGGCCTCTTAGCAGCTCTCACCACAGCTTTGGTATGATGGATCATTTCCTCCATCGTCACCGGGATCGTGTTTTCGTAGCCTAGGACGACCATTCCCAGTGAATCCCCAACCAGGATGAGATCTATGCCAGCCTCATCAACAATTTTGGCGGTAGGAAAATCATAGGCCGTCAGAGCGACAATCTTTTCCCCCTGTTGTTTTTTTTTGTGAAGATACGGGATGGTGATTTTTGGGATTTTATCTTCGGGCATCTTTAATCCTTTCTCCCCATCTCGCCTGTACGTCATCGAGATTGAGGTAAAGTAATTTATTTATTGTATTTATTGGTCTTACTAAGAGGCACATAGAACAACGGGCTCTTTTTCATCTGTTTGATCTTATCGATGAGATCTAAAATCTCCTCTTCCCTATCGAAATCCAATTCATCGGCCCTCACCACGAGTAGGGGCGCAACTTGGTAGTTGAAGAAAAAATAGTCAAAGGCACCTAGGACATCCTCCAAATATTTCTCCGCAATATTCTTTTCCATTTCTGAACCTTCTTTGTTTATTCTCCTGAGCAAGGTAGGCAGGGAGATTTGAAGATATATGACCAAGTCCGGTTTGGCTACCCTCTCGGTAAGAATACTGTAAATCCTATCGTAAACGACGAGTTCGTCGTCTGTCAGAGTTTGATAAGCATAAATTTTGTCTTTTTCGAACATGTAGTCACAGATCACTCTTTCTTCGAAAAGGTCTCTCTGGAGAAGCCTTGACTGCTGATGATATCTGTTCACCAAAAAAACCAACTGAGCGAGGAAAGCAGCCCCCTCCAGCTCATCATAAAAATCCTTGATATATGGATTTTCCAAGCGGTCAAAGATAACTTTTCCACCTATTTTCTGTGCCAGGATGTTTGCCAGTCGGGTTTTCCCAGATTTCATAATTCCCTCTACAGCAATGTGCCTGAAGGGAATATCCTGTTTTGTTATCATTGTCTTAGGCTATACCTATACACCCGTATATCAAACCGTCATCGGAACAGCATAAAAATAGCGGATAATCAAGGATAAGTCAAACGATTAAAGGGGGACGTTAAAGGGGGACGTCCCCATAATTTTATTTCTTCTTTTTAGTCGGAGGGGAGGCTTTCTCTTCAAGCGGAACAACGATCCACGCAACAACGTAAAAAATCAACATCGGAAATATGGCCGTCATCAGAGTGAGAGCCACAAATATGAGCCGAACAAGAGTGGTGTCGATATCAAAATAATCTCCAAATCCAGCACAAACGCCGCTGATCATTTTGTTTTCCTCAGAACGGGAAAGCTTTTTCGCCATTTATTCCTTTCTATACTGAATTACGAATATGACTGGATAAAGGTTCAATCCACGAATTTTATTCCCTGGGCCAGAGGGAGCTCCTTGGACCAGTTGATGGTGTTAGTCTGCCTCCGCATGTAACCTTTCCAAGCATCGGACCCAGACTCTCTTCCGCCGCCGGTCTCCTTCTCCCCTCCGAAGGCTCCGCCGATTTCTGCTCCGGAGGTCCCGATATTAACGTTGGCAATCCCGCAATCCGAACCTTCATGGGAGAGGAATTTTTCGGCAGTCAAAAGATTTGTAGTAAAAACAGCACTTGACAGCCCCTGCGGAACTTCATTATGCAACTGGATGGCCTCCTCTATGTCCTCGTACTCCATAAAGTATAGAATCGGAGCGAAAGTTTCGATATGGACGATTTCCGTCTGTTTGGGCATTTTAACGATTGTGGGTTCGACAAACTGTTCGCCAAGATCAGAAAGACGATTTCCCCCGCAGAGGATTTCTCCACCCTGCTCTTTTGCCTTCTCCAGGGCTGCCAGCATGTCTTCAACCGCTCCTTTTGTCACCAGAGGTCCCATCAGAGTACCTTCTTCAATCGGATCCCCGGTGGTCACCTGTTTGTAGGCATTCACGATTCGTTCGGACAATTCAGAGGCGATGGACTTGTGCATGATAATACGCCGCGTTGACGTGCAGCGCTGTCCAGCCGTTCCCACAGCTCCGAAAAGGATGGAGCGCATCGCCATCTCCAGGTCGGCATCCTCAGCAACGATGACGGCATTATTGCCACCCAGCTCCAGTATTGTGCGGCCAAAACGCCGAGCCACAGCTTCGGATACGCGACGCCCCATTCTGGTCGACCCGGTGAATGAAATAAGCGGCAGCCTCGAATCGTTTATCATACGTTCCCCAACAACCGCTCCTCTTCCGATGGTAATGTTGAAAATTCCTTTCAGGCCATGATCAGCCATGACCTGATTTGCGATGTGCTGGATAGCGATAGCCGTTAATGGCGTCTGAGAAGATGGCTTCCAGACTGTGGTATCCCCACAGGCCGCAGCGATCGCCGCATTCCAGGCCCAAACCGCCACCGGAAAATTAAAGGCTGTAATAACACCGATGGCCCCTAGAGGGTGCCACTGCTCATACATTCTGTGTCCCGGGCGCTCGGAATGCATGCTCAAACCATAAAGCTGGCGGGAAAGTCCAATGGCGAAATCACATATATCGATCATCTCCTGAACTTCACCATGACCCTCAGCCCTTATCTTTCCCATCTCGAGAGTGACCAGATCTCCTAGAGGCTCTTTATTCTCTCTCAAAGCTTCTCCCAAATCCCTGACGATCAATCCCCTTTTTGGAGCTGGCATCATTCGCCAGGTCTTGAAGCCCTCCACGGCCAACTGCAAGACCTGATCGTAGGTTTTTTCCGTAGCTTGAATCACTTTGGCGATAGGGTCACCCGTCGTCGGATTAATCGAGACAATCTCCTCACCTGCAGGATCCTCGTACCAATCATCCGGGCCGGCGCAAGCGCCCACGTTAACATCTTTTATCTGAAGTTTTTCAAGTATTTCTTTCAAAGTTTTCTCCTCTCGTTTTATTCTTCATCCATATACGGATAACGATAAGCCTTAGGCGGATTAAGATTTTCCTTGATGGTCCGTGCGCTAACCCAGCGAAGCAGGTTGAGGTAAGATCCAGCCTTGTCATTGGTTCCAGAGCCGCGAGCTCCTCCAAAAGGTTGCTGTCCCACAACAGCTCCTGTTGGCTTATCATTGATGTAAAAGTTCCCAGCCGAATGGCGCAGGACCTTGGATGCTTGTCCAATGGCTTTTCGATCGAGGGCAAATATGGCACCGGTCAAAGCATAAGGCGAAGTCTTGTCACACATTTCAAGGGTCTGCGCATATTCCGACTCCGGATATACAAATAGGGTAAGAACCGGGCCAAAGATTTCTTCTTCCATGAGCTTAAACTGCGGATTTGTGGTGACGACCACAGTGGGCTCGATGAAATACCCTTTGGAATCATCGTAGCTACCCCCGACGATGATCTCTGCCTCGTTCGAGTTTTTCGCATAGTCAATATACTCCACAATACTGTCAAAGGCTGCCTTATCGATCACCGCACCCATAAACATAGAAAAATCGGTAATATCTCCCATTTTGATCGTCTTGACCTGATCCACCAGACGTTCCTTCACAACGGGCCACAGACTCTGAGGGATGTAGGCTCGACTAACTGCGGAACATTTCTGTCCTTGGTATTCGAACGCACCTCTGACCAAGGCGGTAACCACAGCCTCCTCATCAGCCGAAGCATGAACAAAAATATAGTCTTTACCCCCAGTTTCGCCAACGATTCTCGGATAGGAACGGTAGTTCATGATGTTTCCACCGATGGTTTTCCACATGCCCTGGAATACGGCTGTACTCCCGGTAAAATGGACTCCGGCCAGATCACCTTTTTCCAGAACAGGATCGCCCACATATCGGCCTGGTCCCGGGATAAAATTAATCACACCATCGGGCAATCCGGCTTCTTTCCACAATTGCGTACAAAAATAGGCCGAATACACAGCAGAGGAAGCAGGTTTCCAGAGCACCACATTTCCCATCATAGCAGGAGATGTCGGAAGGTTTCCGGCAATGGATGTGAAATTGAAGGGTGTCACAGCGAATACAAATCCCTCGAGGGCACGGTATTCCACATAATTCCAGCTGTCACCCATCGAATCAGGCTGTTCGGTATAGATTTGATTCATGTAATACGGATTATAACGGTAAAAATCTATCAATTCACAAGCGGCATCGACTTCGGCTTGATGGGGGGTCTTGGATTGCCCGAGCATGGTCGATGCATTCAGAATGTCCCGGTATTTGGTTGCCAAAAGCTCTGCAGCTCTTAAAAACACCGAGGCACGCGAAATCCAATCCATTTCAGACCAATCTTTCCAGGCCTTTTTGGCCTCTCCTACAGCCATCTCGATTTCTTCTGGACCAGCTTTGTGATATTGAGCCAGAAGATGATTGTGGTCGTGCGGACAACGGCAGTCTGCCAAGTTCCCGGTCTTTACTTCTTTTCCCCCTATTATTAAGGGAATTTCCATCCTCTCACCAAGCAGTTTTTTAATCTGTGCCTTCAAAGACACCCTCTCGGGCATGCCTGGTGCAAAGCTGTACACTGGCTCATTCGAAGGGCGCGGAACCTTCACAATACCATTCATATCTCTTTCTCCTTTTTTTTGTCTGAATTATTCAAGTTTTAGAATCCAACATTATACATTAATAAAAACAATACTTCACTATTTCGAAGCAAGAAGGTATGCATCTCTATTTCCGTGATA
>DAOWCB010000387.1 GCA_030633795.1 Candidatus Aminicenantota bacterium
ATAATCGAGGATATTATGGAGAAACCGGGACAAACGGCTGCACTCATCGGTCATGAGTTCGAGAATTTCGTCTTGTTTCTCCTTTCCCTTAATCTTCCCCTGTTGAAGTATTTCCGACATCCCTTGTATCGAACTCATCGGTGTACGGATCTCATGGGATACATTGGAGATGAATTCGGTTTTTAACCGGTTCAGTTCATCGAATTTGTCCTTCTCCGCCCGTTCATAAATCACCTCCTCTTGAAGATGGATACGTTCGAGATTCGATGCAAATGTTTCAGCCAACGTAAGGAGCAGCTCGATATCGTCTCCTGTGAACCTCATGCCAGATTTCTTCTTTCCAAATTCGACATATCCAGTCAGAGCCGTTGTTCTGAATGGCAGGGGAATAACCATCTCCAAATTTTTGTCTTCGATCAATTTTTCGATAGAAAAATCCAAACCCAACTCTGTCAGAACGCTTTTGCGTTTGGCAAAGATCCGGTTCGACATCAACGCCTCAGGACCAAAGGGGGCTAGATCGCCACCTTCCCCTCTCTCAATCAACACCTTTTGCTTTCCCTGTCCCCCAGAAAAGACCCTAATGCCTAAGTAATCCAGAGGAATGGTTTTATCAACCTTCATCAGAAAAAAATCCACAAGATGGGATTGCCGCACTATTTTATGGGCCTTCTCGTTGAAGCTGAGAATACTTTTTTTGTAGTCATAACTGATACGGAAAAAAGATCGATCCACGAATTTTTGGATCTTTTTTCGGACCGGATTAAAAGCCAGGGCAACAGCGAGTGCTCCGAACACCGAAATCGTTGTCTGTTGAATATCGAACAATCTCGAGAATAGGCTCTGGATAACTTGGACAAAAAGCAAGTAAAAGCTGACTGTGAAAGCCGTCAGTATGGAATAGACTAAACTTCTGTTGATGATCAACTCGATATCCATCAGCTTGAATCGGATGATGGAAACAGCAAAGGCCACAGGAATAAAAACGAAAAAAACAGGGGCCAGATCTTCGGATATAAACGGCCGCTTTATCAGGATACGAGGAAGCTGGTACAAAAAAATGAATGGGCCCACGCCAAAAAAGAGTCCGTATAGAATCCATTTGATCTGGGCCTTGTGTTCTGCCAAAAAGGCCTTCCTATAGCTCAAAATCAGAACAAAACAGGAGAGCAGCATGTAAACAATTAAAAATCCACGGAATGAGACAAAAATCGTCTGATACTGCCGATAAGCATCAATAGAAGATGTGGAACCCACTAAAAGAAACAGGTATTCCATAAGAAAGATATAGACAACGGCCGGGAAATAGATGAAGTAATCATACACCTTGAGCTTTGGCCGCAAAAATGTCAGAGAAAAATGGAGAACAAGCGTTGGAATAAGAGGGTAAAACACATAAAACAAGATTCCCGGAATATAGGAAAACCATCCCCCCCTAAGGCAATAAAATCCCTGGTTGACGATCATGGCACACGAAACACTTAACGATGCCCAGTAGAAAATGCGTGCCCTTATCTCCTGAGGACGAAGCAGAAAAACGACAAAAGCCAAAATTATCAAAAAAAGCCCGATCGCCAAATAGATCATCGGATAGGGAATATGAAAATAGTGCTTTACGAGTCTGGCCTGTTTTTTTTCGATTCCGTTGTCTGTTTTCACATAAAAGGATGCCCAATCGCCCACGCTTCGCCGGCAGAAAATGAACTCGACATCCTGATCTGTTATAACTTGTATATCGTCTATTTGGACCAGTAGGTTTTTCTCAGCATATGGCTTGATTTCAATAGGTATCCCAGCTCTATGGCGGTTTAATGAATAGCCATAAAAGGCTACTGCCGTTATAAAAAATCCCGCGACTAAATAAAGAATAAAAGGGATCTTTTTCATGCCCTCCATTTCCC
>DAOWCB010000242.1 GCA_030633795.1 Candidatus Aminicenantota bacterium
GATCATGGTTTTAGAAGCCGTTAAAGAAACGATCAGGAAACATAATCTCCTGGAAAAAAAGGACTTGGTCCTCATTGCGTTTTCGGGAGGTCTGGACTCCACGGGATTGGTGGCCGTTTTTCTGGAGTTACGAAAAGAATGGCTCCTCGATCTATCCCTGGGACATTTCAATCACAGACTTCGCTCGGGGGCAGGTGAGGATGAACAGTTTGTCAGAAAAGTCGCACGGGAACATGCCCTTCCTTTGTTTGTCGCTTCTGAAGATGTTCGCTCGTTTGCCAAACAAAATCGAATGAATTTGGAAGAGACGGGTCGAATGTTGCGGTATGATTTTTTATCAAAAACAGCTCAAAGAATCGGCGGGGCCAAGATTGCCACAGGCCACACTTTGAATGATCAGGCCGAGACGTTTTTTCTGCGTTTGATGAGGGGGAGCGGGCGAAAGGGATTGGGGAGCATTTCGCCGGTTGTTGAGGGACGGATCATCCGGCCTCTTTTATCTGTGGAAAGGAAAGATATTGCAGAGTATGTGGAAAAGAAAGGGTGGGAATTTCGGGAGGATGAGAGCAATCTTGACCGAAGTTTTGCTCGAAACAAAGTGCGCCTCGATCTGATTCCCTACATCCAGAAAAATTTCGAGCCGAACATCATTGGACGTATCGGGAAAATCGTTACCATCCTTCAAGAGGAAGAAAAACTTCTGAGAAAATGGGCCAGCCACGAAGCCAAAAAGGCTGTTTTGCTCGAAGGTGGAAAAATTCGCCTAGACATGATTTTTCTGTCGACTCTGCCACGAGGATTGGCCAGGCGAGTTGTCCGCGATTTTATCTTGAAGATCAAGGGAGACTTGAGAGAAATCTCGTTCGAGGACGTCGAGGCTCTCTTGAATTTGGAGGAAGGGAAAAGCTTCCAATTGGCTAAGGAGCTTCTATTAAAGAGGGATAAAGGTTTTGTTTTTTGCAGGCCTGAGCTTCCTGAAAGGATCACATATGATCATGAATGGGATGGTTCTTCTCCGTTGATCCTTGAAGAGCTGAAAATGATGATCAAGGCTGATAGGGTAAAACGACCGCAATCACTTGCCTTTGATGATAAAGCTAAAGCTTACTTAGACAGGGAAAATATCCGATTTCCTTTGCGGGTCAGGAGTCGGCAGGAGGGGGACAGGTACCGGCCTTTGGGGGCGCCTGGTCACAAAAAACTCAAAGAGATCTTGCGGGCGAAAGATATCCCTCTGACAGAAAGAGAAAAAAAACCGGTGTTTTTATCCGGAGATGAGATCGTCTGGGTTCTCGGCCTTCCAGTGGCAGAGAAGTTCAAAATCAGCGATAAAACAAAAGAAGTCTTAGTGTTAACCGTTACGCCGCATGATTAGAGGTAGTTTTCGCGCCAGATTTCGAAGACGAGGAGGACCGCACATTATTTCTCAGGAACGATATCGATTTCAAAAAAGACGCCTAAAAACCTTCTTTCCTTGCTTGTTTCTGTCTCATAATATGGAATAGAGCCCTTGGAGGCGCTGATTTTGATCCGGTAGAGATGGAGTGCCTTGATCTTGAAGGGTTTCACGGGGGAGAAGCTCAGTGTTCCTCTCTGTTTTGTGCCTAGGGTGATCCTTTTTTTCTGTCTCCCCACTTGAACCGTGATTTCGTTCCTCATCCTTGGATTGTTCAGAAGATGGAAATCGAGTCGCTTGACAGGGTAATATGTTTTAAGGATTATTTCTGAGGTGTAGGGACCTCTTGTCCAGAATCCCCTTTTTTCCACATCGGATTCTTTGATCCTGCGGTAGAAGTTGTCATCCAGAAAATGGAGCCAGCCGATGTTGGGTTGGGTGCCCACCTCTTGACGGAAGGCCCAGGGATTGGTGTTGGTGGGAAAGTTGTTCACCAGCGTCATCTCAACCGGCAAAGCTTTAAACGGAAACTGTTTTACGTGCGTGCTTGGATAGTGGGAGTGGGAATAGGGGCTTATAAGTATTGGCGCTATAAAAACTGCGGCCATGATCCATATCACAATAAAGTCTCTGATTTTACGTTTTTCTAAAGGAAGAAAAAGAAACAAAGGAAAGATATTCAAAAAATACCTGTTGGCAAGCGTTCCTCCTCCTCCCCCATAGTTATCCGGCATGAAAACGATGTAAATTAATATCTCAGCGAATATGGCCCCGAGGATAAGCCAACGGAGGAATTGTTTTTTTTCTAAGAAAAAAAGCAAAAGGAAAAATACGGCCGGGAAAAAATACCATGTTATCCCGGTAAACCTGCCGAAAAAATAGTAGAAGAAGTTGTAGGGAATGAACTTGGCAGGGAGGAAGTGTTTTTGTGCATATCCGTCTGCTGTCATCTCCTGTGTCTTGATCGAATCAAATGTTATGTCAGATTTCTCGAGCGGATATGTGAATAGGAAAGTCTTTCTTTTACCTCCCTGGTAATTCCATTCGCCGGTGACCATGTAGTTCGTTCCCCAGAATATACCCGAAGTAATCAGGAAACAGAGGATGATCAGGAAAGTTTTTAAAATCTTTTTTTTATAAAGCGAGTACAGGACGATCGGTCCGAGCAGTACGATATTCGGAGGTTTGGAAAAAACAGCGATTCCGATTAACAAGCCGGCCAAGTAGTCTGTCCAGTCCGATCGAAGAAGGGATTGAATTTTCCCAGGTTTTTCCTCTGTGTTATTCGATTCCTTGAATTTATATTTGTACAGCCAAAGGAAGAGGATGGTGAAAACCAAAAAAAGGTTAAAAAAATCAGGACTTATCCATAAGCAGTAAATCCATGCAACGGATGCAAATAGAAAAGAGAGAACGGTGAAAAGCGATAAATTGGAGGAGTTCGATAGTGAGAAATAAGTGTACCCCATCAAAAGCAATAGAAGGAGGAGCAAGGCATGAAACACAAGGATTCCGTTTGGACCGAATATTCGGACAAAAGGAGCTGCAAAAAGAGGGTATACAAAGGATTTGGCATAAAATAACTTTCCGTCTTTACCTTTTTTTAAAAATAAGCCAAGGGGCCTTGCGGGAAAATCATGTTCATAACGGATAAGATCTTTTTTAGTGTATTCAATATCCCCATCCCTCGCCAAGCTTTGTGTGAAGGAGTAATAAGTTGCTTGATCGGCAAAAAGAAAGCCCTGGTGGATGGCTGGAAGGTTGACAAAAAGAGAGAAGCCTAGGAAAAAGGCAAATATAAGGAAGATCGCTGTGAGACCCGGATTATTTTTGAGAAACATATGGTACACCAATACCATAGAAAGGGTAAAAATTCAATAAAGCTTCTTCTGCCGTAAGCATCCCCAAAACCGTGATAAAGAAACAGTCAAGCAAGCTGATACGTCAGCCCGCTGATTTTCCGCCTTGTTTCAGCAAGGAAAATCAGCTTATTCCTCGGCTCGCTCTCCTCTTCGAGGAACCATGCCCGCTCGCCTCCGGATGACTTCCTCATCAGTTTGCCTGACTGCTATTAGACCATCACGGTTTTGGGGATGCTTCCCGCGTTGCCTGCAAAAGGCATTCCTCAACCATTTA
>DAOWCB010000122.1 GCA_030633795.1 Candidatus Aminicenantota bacterium
CCGGCTAATGTAGCTAGATGTGCCCCCGATATTCCTCCTGCAGGAAACAGAAGAGGGGCACAGATCAATATCGTTCCGAAGCTCGACCCTGTGGACACCGAAACGATACAGCAGATGATGAAGGACGCGATGACAAAACCCGTGCCTCCTAGATGTAACTGGCCTGCTGCCCATGTAAGAGCTTCCACAAAACCCGTCTCACTCATAAGCACCCCGATGATCGAAGCCAACATCCAGGCCGTGATCATGATCATGACAATCGGTTGTGACATTCCTTCGATCACAGAAACGCAAAAGTTTTTCCGGTCTCTTGCCAGGATAAGACCCAAACACAAAGAAAGTATCAGGACAGGCCAAAACCCCCGTTCATCGGGAGCTCCGGATAAGGCGATCGCCATAACGCCTGCAAGGAAGACGACAAAAGGAAATAGAGCGCCCGCTATCCCCCCGTAAAAGCGGATAGATGGCGAAACGTTCGTTTGTGATGAATTTTTCATTGTTTATTGATGTTATACTTCATGATCTCTCCGTGCCTGCCTTCACGATCCCTCTCCAGACTGTACACCGGTCCTGCAGGACCTCTGGCCTTTCCGATGACAGCATGGATCTCTTCGATATCTTCACTGTCTAGGGTAAGAAAGCAGAGGTTTTTTATCTTCTCCAGGTGGTCTGTATTGCGAGCCCCGATGATAACACCTCCCACACAAGGTTTTTGAAGGATATACTGCGTGGCTATTTCTGCAATGCCGACGTCGTATTTATCAGCGATCTTTGCGATAGTAGACAAAACTTCCTGAAACAACTCCATCCCCCCGAATTCCTCGATAATCAGCCTGTATTTCACAAGAGACCGGTTTTCCGGAGGATCTTGAAATTCTGTGATGCCAAGGCTGCGGTCGTTCAAAAAGCCTCCAGCTACCGTACCGTAACAAAGAAAGACGATGTCGTATTCCTGAGCAAGTGGCTGGAGGTCGCCTTCTGGCCTGTTGTCAAAAACAGAGTACTGCACCTGATTGGCTATCACCGGGATCCCGGCATCGAGCAATTCCCGGAGGTGCAGGGCATCGAAGTTTGTCACACCGATACAACGGATTTTCCCGGCTTTTTGCAAATCAACCAAGTGATGAGACGTATCGACAAAATAAGGAATGGAATAATCCCACCAATGGAACTGAACCATGTCCAACCGTTCGACTCCTAATCGTATCAAGGATCTATCGATTATTTTTTCAGTATAAGCCTTGGTCAATCTCGGCAGTTCATCCAAATCCGGAACGTATTTAGTGTGTATCTGGACCTGTTTACATTCTTTGGTGAATTTTCCGATGAGCTCTTCCACTCCGGTGTAAATGTCTGCACAATCAAAGGTGGTGATGCCGGCCTCTACGAAGGCCCACATGTCCTGTATGGCCTGTTTCTTATCCACGGTGCCATGACCTCCGGCAAGCTGCCATCCGCCTTTGATAACCCGGGAAATGGAATAGCCTGGCTGCAGTTCAAACCTCGGAAATTCAGCATCCATTTTGTGTGGAATGTCCTTCGCTTTAGTTCGGATTTTTAACGCCATTAAAACTTATTCTTGAAAATTGCCGGGAATTCATCGAGAGGGATCGGGCCGGCACGCAATACCGTGTCCATAAAATCGATGTTCCGGAATTTATTTCCAAGGCGTTTCCTCTCGTTTTCATACAGCTCGGTAAACTTTTGCATGCCCAGAAAATAGGATGTGATTTGCATCGGCGACCTCATCAATCTCCCCCATAAACTTTTCGCAAACTGAGGAGCAAGGAGAGAGGTTTTGACCGAAAACTCATCGACCTTCTTCTTATCCCATCCATTACAATGGACCTGAACACTGGTGTAAGCCCGGTTGGCGTTTTCTATTCTTTTTCTCAAATGGGCAAGATAGGTCAATTTATTGAGATTATCCCAGCCAGCATCCAGAGCCACTCTTTCACATAGGGTGGCCCATCCCTCGGAATAAAGACCGTACGGAAATAGAATGCGGACAGGATGGGGATTCTCGCGGTTGATCCTGCTCTGGATGTAATGACCCGGGAACAATTCATGGATGATGATAAATGTGGTGAAATGATTATTGAAGGACCTCCAAAAGTCCTCCCTCTCCTTTTCCGGATGAGAATCGGGAATATTGGGGAGGAAAATGGTCGTCCAGGGATTGGGATGAAAAGAAGGGGCAGGGCTGACCCAGCCTATCCTTGCCATCGGCCCGGAACTTTCGGGGGCTAAACGGATGCTCAAGGTTTGGGTTTCCGGCAGTGTTGCGATCTTTTTTTCCCTGACGAATTCCTCGGCCTGATTAGCCAATCCCTCCCAGAATCGAAGGTACTCCTGCTGGCTTGAGGGATGATTTTTTTCCATGTCACCCAGTGCTTTACTCACCAACTCATTTAAATCTTCGGGAATTTTTTGTTCGGGATAGGCTTCGTGTATATATTCTTCACATACTTTGGCGATCAATCCCCTCACCTTTTGAATTTCTTGGAAGGACATTTCTGCAAGTTGTTCAGGTGTTAGGGTGCTATCTGTGTAGAGCCTGAGTCTCCGGGCAAATTCCTCTCTCCCCAAGATAACGCTGTCTGTTCTTGATAATTTGGGCACAAGATGGGTTTTCACATGAGATACCAAAGCTTGAATTTGTGCCGAAGTATGCCGGCATTTTGCGACAAATCCTTCAAATTCTTCAGATGCAATCCATGCCTTTGCTATTTCCGGAAGTTTTTTCTCATAAAAGCCAGCAGATGTTCCCAGGGCGCGCAGGTTTCTTTCAACGTTTTTCGGACTCCCATCCTCCAGTTGTTCGATTGCCGCAGCACACATTTTGTCGACTCCCCCGAGCCTGCCCAGAATGATCCGGACCTTTTCTCCGGGCATGAGGAGATCTGAGTTCATAACACTTTTGACAGCTCTTGTGATATGGCTCGAATAAAGCGACAAAACATTTTTGTGTGGGACCTCAGTTTCCCACTTGTCGATTTCCGACTTGATCTGTATTCTTAGCAGCCTGGCATCGATTCGATCCTCAGAAACCATCCCTGATTCACGGCTCGAAATTTCATCGAGTGTTGCTTTATTTATCTTCAGCCAGTTTTCAATTCTTGTTTGCGAAAAATCTTCAAAATAAAAGAGAGAGCTGAGGAAGCCTCGGGAAAATGCCCGGGAGGGATAAAATCGTTTCCAGGCTTCAATATATTCCTTGCTTAAAACTTTGATCCCTGAAAAGCTGCCGGCATATAAACAACTCGATAGACTAAAAACCAAAATCAGAAATAGCGGATAGACAGATCGTTTTTTCACCTAATTCCTCCAAAACTTGAGCATTCACCCTGAATAATCCAGGATAATCAAAGGTTCTTGAGCATTCTCTGAAATTTTTGCCGCCTTTGTCCAGGTGACATGTCTTCAACCAACGGGATCACGTTATCCTTCATTTCTTTTTTCAAGGTGTTGTCGAGCAATTCAATTGCGTAAGCCACAGAATTCGGCGTTCCGGTCTTTATATTTTGGCGAGCCTTCACGATGTCCTCGTGAGGATAATACAATCCCAGTAGCTTAAAAATATCGGTAAAGTAAATTTCCAGTTTTTTTTCGAGTTGTTTACCTTTCTCTCCATCTTTTTCACTGAGATCGAGCTCGTAAAGATCAATGAATGTCTGGCAGTATTTTTTTGTAATAGACAACGTCTTTCGTTGGGCCTTTTTGGCAGGAAAATAGATATCCGGTTTTTTGGCCCGGATATGGTCCAGTGCATCGGTGATTTCCGTTTCCAATTCTTCCATTTCTTGACCAAACTCTTTAAATAGAACTTTGACCGTCTCCTGGGTTCCGATTTGTGCCAGGACTTTCACCACGGCTTTCCTCAAATCCATGGTCTGACCGCTGTCCCCGAGATATTGTTCCAGAATCTTCATGGCAGAATGGCCATATTTTTTCAGAGCGCTCACGGATTCCTCATGAATAAGAGGATTTTCCAACTTGTGAATGATGGCCGGGATATGTTCGACTTTTTGAAGTCTGGCAGCGCTTTTGATGGCATAACACGAGACTTCGGGAGACTCATCTAGAATCAAGGCTTCAAGCCTCTTGACAAGAGGAGCATCCGGTTCCATCAATCCGATGGCCTTGGCCATCTCCATTTTTTCGATCTCTGTTTCTTTGCTCTCTTCTAGCACTTGTTCCGCATGTTCTCCCATCACTTGTTGATAGGCATCCAAAGACATAATTTCCCTGATGTCGGCAATGAAGTCTTCCTGGCTGGCATTCTCATCATTTTCTGGAAACCAAGTCGCTCCTTCGATTTGGAAAAGATCACCCAATGACGAAACGTTCACCTCATCCGACTTTTGCGTAATCATTTCTTTGATTTCAGGGGTAAGCTTATCCTGCTCAAGCAGGTCAAACATATGCATGGCATACAACACTGAGCTTCGGCTCTTGCTTTCGATGGTGTCGAAAACCAGTTTTGTGTAATCCACATCCAGCTTATCCGCTACAGTCTTGTCCGCCCTCCCCCATCTGATTTTAACGTTTTGTCTGATAGCGTTAACATATTCCTGGAAGATTTTAAGGCTGAGGATCATCCAAATCACAAGAAATCCAATAATAACCCAGATAAGGTCCTTCGCTAACTCTATATCAAATACGGGGGTAAAACCTTCCACTTCTTTATTTAAAAAAAGCGCGTATATCAAAAGAAGAAGAGCCGCGAAAACTTTCGCGCCTCGGTTGATGAACATGTCAATGAAAGGCTTGACCTTTCGTTTCAATTCCGAGGAAACCGGGATGTAGAGAAGTTCGCGGACAGATTGGTGGAGAGAGAAGGCCAAACCTTCATCGGTACCTTTAAGGACACTGACGGAAAGCAAAGTAAGAGGAACAAAAATTATGCTAACCGAGCATAGCAGTAGAACCAATGGAGTCAACAGGATAATTAAACGCATGCGAAAGATCTTAAGAAAGCGGCTCGTTAAAAACAGATTAAGGAAAAAAGCGAAAGCTGTCAGACTCGCATAAAAAAGAGCAAAAAAAACTTGCATTTCTTCTTTTCTTCCCGCCACAGATACTGTGCTCCTGTAATTATCCTCCACTACGGAGCTGAATTGGAAATCGATAAATGTGGCAACAAATACTTTGATGACTACTATCGAGGCGATAAGGACAAGATATTTATTCTTAAGGACGGCACTAAAATTGTCTTTAAAACCTGGCTTTTGCGGCTCAGACGCTTCTTTTTTTGGTGCTCAGTCTTCGGTACATACCATTTTTTTCTGCCTGACGACGAATATGGCTCTCACGACAAAAATGCAGGTAAACATTAAACTACTGGCTAGGGGAAGCAACAAATTGGACATATTCGCGCTAGTTAAAAATCCCGCGAGTAATCCACCCAGAACACCGCCCAGAAGTCCCCCACTCACGCAGATGCCTATCAATCTTTTGGCTTCTCTGGGATTAAACACCTC
>DAOWCB010000301.1 GCA_030633795.1 Candidatus Aminicenantota bacterium
CTATGCTTCTCATCATGTTGATGGTGATCTTGGGACGTTACACAGGGCTTTTCGAAAAAAGGAGATGATTTTGACGTTCGTGATTATATCGATTTTCTGTTTGATCACCTTGTTTATTGTTCTGTCCTATTTTCGCTTTCGGAATAATCAATACAATAATTATTTTCCCTGGCTCAGGGGCCGAATACCCATATTTATCAAGACTCCCTGGATCAAGCGCATCCATGAGTTTTATCAATCCTGGTTCATCCAGAGATATCCGGCCAACCAGAGATGGATTTACATAGGCCTGGCATTGAGCTATTGCTACTTGGTCCTGAGCGGCTTTATTTTCGCGCTGATAAGTGTCCGGCTGTTCGGATTGGTTTTGCTCTTTCATGTTGTTCTGGGGGGGCTTTTTTCCGTATGCTTGTGCCTGGCGGTTCTTTTGCGAGCCCGTTTTTACAGATGGAATGTGGAAGATTTAGCCCCAGCAAATCTCAAGACAAAAGCAGGAAAGCGGAAGGTATGGCAGATTGTCCTGTTCTGGATTTTTGTGGCTTCCGGACTCGTTCTGATCGTGACAGCCCTGTTCCAGATGCTTCCCCAATTTTCCTTGCGGGCGCAACTGATCATTTTTGAAGTCCATAGGTATGCCGCTCTGGAAATTCTTCTTGCAGGGATCGCTTTTCTGTATTTCTCTCTGGTTGATGATGGCCAATGAGTGATAAAAAGAGGGACTTGGTTTTCCGGTTTGCCCATTTTGCGATGGGAACCACCTTTGAAATCATGCTGGCTGAAGAGGATGAGGACTACGCACGCCAGATTTCCCAAGCCGTTTTTGCCGAGATCGACAGGATCAAGGAAATAATCAGCAGGTTCAATCCCACCAGTGAAATCGGACAGATCAATCGCATGCGAGCCGGCCAATCTTTGCGTATCGGCATAGAAACGTATGAATGCCTGAAAATGGCTTTGATGGTGCAATCTCAGACTAATGGGGCTTTTGACATCAACGTCGGTTCCCTGATGAAATATAGAGGAGAGCCGCTTTTCGATAAACAACTTCATCGAGTTGATATCCTTGAACATTTGGAATTGTCTCAAAAAGCGCGGGGATATGCGGTCAAATTTCTTACAGCTAAGGAGATGGAAAAGCCCATAGTATTGGACCTGGACCTTGGAGGCATTGGCAAGGGATATGCTCTCGACTGCACTCTGGAGATTCTTTCCGATTGGGGAGTAGACCGGGCCCTGGTGCATGGAGGCACTAGCACAGCCCTGTCCATTGGCACTCCGCCTGAAGGCGAAGGACAAAGGAAGGGTTGGCCTGTCGGAATCGGTGGGGAATGGGAATGCCCAAACACACCCAAGAAAATTTTCCTGAAGGACCGAGCTTTGAGCGGTTCCGGGACCGAAGTCAAAGGGGACCACATTTTTGACCCGAGAATAGACAAACCGGCTAAGGGACATCTGAGTGCTTGGGTTTCTCATCCGTCAGCTGCCATTGCCGATGCCCTTTCTACGGCATTTATGGTCATGAACACCGAAGAAGTGCGGATCTATTGCAAGGAGCACCCGGATGTTTGGACTATGGTGGTCATTGATTCCCAAACCTGCGAGGTGTTCAACCCCGACATCTCTGCCCAGTGAAAAGGAAAAATGTTATACTAAGGGAGGTAATCTGACAAAGGAGTGAGCGATGATAAAAAGGATGTTTTGGGGAATGTTGATCCTGCCGATTCTAGTGCTTTTTGTTTGGGATACAGGAATTGCATTTCAAGATAATGGCCGGGAAAAAGTGGTGTTGGAACTAAAATTGCCCAAACCCATGTTTGTCGGGACCCCACGCAACATCCGCAGTAAGAACCTGGAAAGAATAACCGGTAAAAAACGCGGCCCTTTTTATGTCCCTCCGGGAACAGAGCTGCTTTCGCTGAATAAGCCTGTAACCGGGAGCGACACCGCGCCGGTCATTGGTGAGTTGGAGTTTGTGACCGACAAGGAAAAATCCGGCGAAGAGGGATACTTTGTGGAACTCGGTCCAATGATGCAATGGGTCCAGATCGATCTCGAGAAAACATACAGCCTGCATGCTATCCTTATCTGGCACTACCACAGCCAGGCCCGTGTCTACCGGGACGTGATCGTTCAGGTTTCCGAAGATCCCGACTTCATCACCGGTGTCAATACGATTTTCAACAATGACCACGACAATACTACCGGTTTAGGGATCGGGAAGGACAAGGAATACATCGAGACCAACGAGGGGCGCTTGATCGATCCGAGGGGAGTCAAAGCCCGTTATGTGCGACTTTTCAGCCGAGGGAACACCTCGAACGAGATGAACCATTATGTGGAGGTGGAGGTTTACGGCACGCCGGCAAATGAATAAAAAACCGGCCTTTTACGGGCTATTTCTGCTTGCCGTTTGTGCAGCCATTTTGTTTCGTGCGGTCCGCCTGGACCTTCGCCCGATGCACCATGACGAGGCCAACCAGGCGGTCAAGTTCGGGGATCTGCTGGAAAGAGGGGAGTACCGGTACGATCCCATCGAACATCACGGCCCTACCCTGTATTATTTTTCGCTGCCGTTTGCCTGGATAGGCTCAGGGAAGTCCTTTGCCGCTCTTGATGAGGTGACCTTGCGCCTTGTGCCGGCTTTGTTAGGGGTGGGAATCGTGCTTCTTCTCCTGCTCCTTAAAGATGGATTCTCCCGTTCGGCCATCGTTTTTTCAGGGATTTTTGTTGCCGTTTCCCCTCTTATGGTTTTTTACAGCCGGTTCTACATTCAGGAGACCTTGTTGGTGTTTTTTCTCCTCGGGGCTATCGCAGCGAGCTGGCGCTATCATGTGGAACGGATATGGGGATGGGCGGCCGCGGCCGGTCTTTTTATCGGGTTGATGTATGCCACCAAAGAAACCTGTTTCATCGCTTTTGGAGCGCTTTTTGTCGGATTGCTGTTGGCCCGGATTTTCACCAAAGAGTCTATCGGTGAAAAACCGTCTATAAGCCACGTCTTC
>DAOWCB010000266.1 GCA_030633795.1 Candidatus Aminicenantota bacterium
AAATTCTCGACTCATCTCTTGAAGGGCCATCTGCTCTTCTGTTAAGCTGAAATCAATCACTCTTTCCTCCTGTATCGGTTAACCTGAACTTTTCATAAAAAATGTCGATGTTTTTTTACTTCAGCAATATCAGGAAGTTATCCTAACATTTCTGAAAATAACAACAAAACATTTTTTAGAATACCATTCTTTCGAGTTTAAATAAACCTTAATGTTAGGATTGGCTGGATCGGCATCGGCATTTTTTACCCTTATGGGAAACGCGGCGAACCAATATAGCAGCTGGGTGCGGTGGACAACCACAGCGTTAGTACTTCACCTGATTATCAAGAAGGAACTGTTCACGCACCATCGACCAAACAGGATTTTCCAGGCCCAAGATCGTATTCACGATCTCTTGGGGTTTTTCTCCCTTTTGAGGAACATTTTTTATTGAGAGCAAAAGTTTCCCTTCCGTTTCATCCACAGAAATCTTCTCGAGCGAATCTCCCCTGCTCTTTTTGAAATAATCGTTCATGATTTTTTCGACATGATTAAAATAACTCTCATCCGCTCCTTCAATCATGGAGCGACTTTTAACGGCCGAGATGACCTTCTTGTTTTGAAGGTCGAGAGAATAGACAATTGCTCTTATCTGCCTGTTCATCGGAACCTCTGTTTCCTCCAGGTGCCTCAATCCAAAAAACTCAACTCCTTCGATCAAAAACAGATTGATCCGTGACACAAACTCTTCCTCCGAGAAGATATAGGGAGACTTAAACTCTATCCATTCGGCTTTACCTTCCATTCCGAGCGGAAGAGCTGGAGGATAGGAAATCAACATTTTGGGATGGAATCCCTGCGAGTAGCTAACAGAGATGCCTGCTCTCCGGAATCCTTGCTGGATTATATTATTCAAGTCCATATGGGATAAATACCTTGCTTGATTTGTTTTCCGGAATGATGCCCGATATCTCTGCACTTCTTCCGTCCGTTTACCTAGAGTTGGGAAATCCTCATCAACATCGGTTACACTTTCATCAAATCTTTTTTGATAGAATTTCGATAGCGAACATCCCTGACATATCGCACAATCTTTCTCTGAACAAGAGGGGCTGGATTTCCCGTCCAGGGCCATTTTGAATTCTTCGAGCAAATGATTTTTTGTCAGTCCTGTGTCGATGTGATCCCAAGGAAGCACACTTTCTATATCTAGCTCAGAAAGGTATTCTCGAAAATCGATTTTTTCCGATTCAAAGGCATTTTCCCAGGTCGAAAACCGAAACACATCGTCCCAACTGTCAAACCTTGCGCCGCATTTCCAAGCATTATGCAACACAGCATTCAACCTTCTATCCCCTCTGGAGAAAACACCTTCAATAACCGAGAGCTCCAGAGAGTCCCGCTTCAATCTTATGGAAGGGTATTTTTTCAAATGCGATAACACAAACCTGAACTTCTCATTCAAGATATCCTTTTTCTCCATCCGCAACCACTGGAATGGTGTATGCGGCTTTGGAATAAACGAGGATATGCTGAGATTGATCTGAGGAGACTTTTTTAAAAACTTTCTTCCGATCCGGTGAATCTCTTTAACCATCTCTACTATTCCCAAAAGATCCTCTTCCGTTTCCGTGGGAAGGCCGATCATGAAATAAAGCTTCAGCCGCTTCCATCCCTCAGAAAAAGCATTTTCCACCGCCTCCCATATTTCATCATTTTTAAGACATTTGTTGATCACAGCGCGCAATCTCTCTGTGCCTGCCTCGGGAACTAGAGTAAATCCTGTTTTCCTCACTCTGACTATGTTTGTAGCAACTTCAGAGGTCAATCCTTTAGGACGGAGGGAAGAAAGAGAGAGGGACACTTTTTGCCTTTCCAGTTCCTTCATCAAAGACCGGATGATCGCTTCTAGATAGGGATAATCACTCACAGAAAGAGATGCCAAAGATACAGAATCATAACCTGTAGAACGCAGGCTTTTCAAGATACCTTTGATCACCGAGGACGGGCTTTTTACGCGAGGAGGAAAATATATGCTCGAGGCTTGACAAAACCGGCAATTCTGGGGGCATCCTCTAGCCACTTCCCATGCCACTCGATCAAATATCACTTGGATATTCGGGACGATGATATCCTCTGGAAACGGAGCCTGTTGAAAAGGAAACAGCACCCTTTTTTTAATCTTGGCGGGCATACCATCTTTGGGCTTGACAGTCACCAGTGGGATATTTTGGATTTGATAGGATTCGTACAGGGATGGAACATAAACTCCATTGATTTTTGCTAATTCACTCAAAATATCATTCTTATTCCCTGATTCTTTTTTCAAGGCCATGTAACTCTGTATGATCTCAAAAAAAACCTCCTCTCCATCTCCGATCACGAAAAGATCACAATAATCCGCTACTGGCTCTGGGTTGAACACAGCAGGTCCTCCAAAAACTACCAAAGGATATTCGAGACCTCTACTACCTGAAAAAAGCGGAATGCGTCCTAGGTCAAGCATGTTCAGGACGTTTGAATAGTTAAGTTCATACAAAAGAGAAAAACCGATGATGTCGAATCGATCGAGAGGGATTCTGTTTTCAAGCGAAAAAAGCGGAATATTCTTGGCTCTCAGCTCATGTTCAAAATCTAGCCATGGTGCGAATACCCGTTCGGCCAAGATGTGAGATTTGGAATTAAGGATATGGTAGAGAATTTTTTGGCCGAGATAGGACATCCCTACTTCATACAAGTCGGGGAAGGCCAGGGCAACCTTCACGGCAACAGAGTCTGGATTTTTTTTCACAGAATTCCATTCTCCCCCCAAATACCGGCCAGGTTTCTCCACTTTTTGAAGAATTTCTTCTAGGTCATTCCACTCAATCATTTCCATCTAGGATTCCTTTCCTCGCATATTTTATAGGGATATCCTGCAAAACGCAAAAATCTTGGAAGCCAGACAAGCATCTTTTCTCCGCGACAAATAGGGCTTTTAGGGATGGTTGAAGCGACCATTGAGGATCCCGCCCCAACCTAACCAAGCCTTTTTTACAGGTGGTTCTTCAAGGGCAACAATATAGGGGCTTTCCCATATTGTCGGCGAGGCTGTATTGAGCACGACAAAAATCATCACGGGAGCAAAACCATTCCTAAAAGCCTATATAGAGTCCTTTCAGGAAGCTATACGTTGACAAACCTTCTCATCCGGACATTTATGACGAGCGAAACAGCCAGGTAATTCGTGAGCAAGGAAGATCCTCCATAACTAATTAAAGGCAGCGGAATGCCAGCAATCGGAAAAAGACCGATGGTCATAAAAACATTGAT
>DAOWCB010000184.1 GCA_030633795.1 Candidatus Aminicenantota bacterium
AAAAATAGGGGTTTTAATGCGTCAAATGGAGAGAGAAAAACAGCAGATGGCCATACTGCTGGATGAATACGGTGGTGTGTCAGGCTTGATCACGGGAGAGGATATTGTGGAAGAGGTATTGGGAGAGATCTTTGATGAGTATGACAAGTTGTCTGAAATGACGATTTCACCAGATCCGAAAGATCCGACGTGTTTCCTGGTCCCGGGATTCGTCAGTCTCCGCAGCATGAACAAACAGCTCAAACTCAAACTCGAAATATCAGAAGCGGATACGGTTAGCGGGTATGTGACCAAGCTCCACGGAGCCATACCCAATGAGGGAGATTTCATTGACGACAATACGAACAAGCTGGTTTTTGAAGTCATCAAGATGGCTGGAAAAAGAGTCAATTTAATTAAAATCCGAAAGTTAGGGAAGCCTCCCGAAAAAGATCGAAAAAAAAGACTGAATCTTTTTTTTCTTCCGTTTGTCATTGTTCTCAGCTTGTTTATGGGTTTTGCTCCTATAGGCGCTTCAGAGGGGAGTCCTCTCGCTTCCACTGGCCAGGCTTCCCTTTATGTTTTTTCTTTGTTGCTTGTTCTTTCTTTGTTTCTGAAGGCCTTTTATGCCGGGTCAGAAACCGCTGTTGTTTCCGTCTCGAAAGCGAGAATTGATGTTTTGGCTCAGCAGGGAAATTCACGCGCGCTCACCATCAAGAGGTTGTGGCAGGAGCCGGAAAAGATGCTGGGAACTGTTCTTGTCAGCGATAATTTAATGTCTGCAGCGGCAGGAATGGCCGGGCTCCAACTCATCATTTTTGCTCTTCCCGGAAGGGAGGGAATCCAGGAAATTTTAAATACCATCATCATGACCCTGGTGACTATGATCTTTTGTGAGATCCTTCCTAAAACGACGTTTCGTGTCAAAGCCGATACGCTGGCCTTGAAAAGCGCTCCAGGTCTATGGATTGCGAGTAAGCTTCTTTTCCCTGTTGTATGGCTGGTGACGAAGATCACGAATTTCATTGTGAGGATGGCAGGTGAGCAGGATGTTGAGCTGAAGCAGCGGGCCATGCGCGAAGAACTCAAGCTTTTGGCCCAAATGGGAACAAAGGAGGGAGTTCTCAAAAAAGAACAGCTGCGCATGATATCGAGCGTGCTTGATTTGGAAACGATGGCTATGGAGAAAGTCATGACACCTCTGATTGATATTATAGCCTTGCCCACAGATGCTACAGTCGAAGAATTTTATCACACTGTTTCTGAAACGGGCTATTCAAGAATCCCTGTGTATGAGGATCGTGTGGACAATCTGGTTGGAATGGTGAATGTCCTCGATGTTTTATATTCAAAAGAGCCTGCCCCGACAATTGCTTCTTTTGTACTGAGAGATATACGCCACGAGCCCGAAACCAAGCGGGTGTATTCCCTTCTACGGGATCTCAAGCGCAGCCGTAAAGCCATGGTTTTTGTGGTGGATGAGCATGGCGGTTTCGTTGGCTTGGTGACAATCGAAGATTTGATCGAGGAGATCCTGGGCGATATCCAAACCGGGAGAGATTGTCGAGACTAACAAACCTATTCCTGTTTCTTAACTACCTCTGTTCGATCGTGAGCTCGAAAGGATTGGTCATGACATTGTAGCTTTGTTCAAATCGACCTCGGTAAGGATCGAGAGACGCTCTGATCACATCCGGCAGGCCGTCTTCCCAGGGAAGGCGAAAACGGTCCTCTTCCATGGCCTGAATTTCCGCTTTGAGGAGTTCTCTCCATTCTGACTGGGTATCCGATGAGCCTCTGGCCATCAGCTTTTTATTCTGGTTTTGCAGCATGGGCAGCAGTGTGCGGTGCAATCGTCTTAGCATGCTGTCCCTGCGTTCTTCGCGTATTTCTTCTATGTCCATTTCACCCAAACGGACCCCTCTATCCTCCTCCCCGGAGACCTCGAAATCCGGACCATCCTCGGGCAGTTTTCCCAGCCAGGAGAAATAGGCTATTGCATAGATATAGTAATACTCTCCCATTCCCATCTCGGCGTCTAGGAGAGATTCGTTTCGGAATTTCAAGAATTCAGCGATTTGTGGGACCAGGCCGAAACCCAACTTTACCATCTCAAAAATATTTTTGGGCTTTTTTACCTCGACCTCACTCTTTCCTGCCCTATCCTGGAGCCCTTGCATCGAAATTTCCAGTTTCTCCCGGAATGGGGCAAAAGCATCTCTAACGGACAAAAAAGCCTCGATTTGGCTGGGGCCGATGGTTCCATCGGGCTCTGGGCAGAAATCCCTGATTTCTCCGTAGCGTTCGGTCAACATTATCATCAACTCTTCTTGTTCTTGGAAGTCCCCGACCAGGTTTTTGAAAAACATGTAACCGCCTACGCCGAGTATGATCAAGATCAAAATGATGACCGCACATCCGATGCCGCACCCTACAAGCCATTTTTTTGTCGTGTTGCTGGATTTTGTTTCGTTCATCCTCTATCCTTTTATGTCCGGGATTTTTATAATCATTGTTTATTCCCCACCAGGTCGAGCATGAAGGCATATTCGAGAGCGGTCTCCCTGTGTCTGCGGAACCGACCCGATACACCACCGTGGCCTCCTTCCATGTTGATGTGAAAAACAAGGGGATTGTCATCCGTCTTGAGGGCTCTGAGTTTGGCCACCCACTTGGCCGGCTCGAAGTACTGGACCTGAGAGTCGTGATATCCGGTTGTAATCAGCATGGCCGGATAGTCCTTGTCTTCCACGTTGTCATATGGAGAATAGGAGAGCATGTAATCATAGTAGTCTTTTTTCCGGGGATCTCCCCATTCGTCCCATTCGCCTGAGGTGAGGGGAATACTGGAATCGAGCATGGTGGTGATCACATCCACAAAGGGGACACCAGCCAGGATGCCTTTCCAAAGGTCGGGACGCATGTTCACAACAGCCCCCATCAGCAGGCCTCCGGCACTTCCGCCCATAGCAAACATCTTATCCGAATTGGTGAATTTCTGCTCTATCAGGTATTCGGCACAATCGATGAAATCGGTGAACGTGTTTTTCTTGTTGAATAGCTTCCCCTCCTCATACCAGTAACGCCCCATCTCGGAACCGCCGCGGATATGAGGAATGGCGTACACGAAACCTCTATCCAGAAGGCTGAGGCGGACAGAGCTGAAGGAGGGATCACGGCTGGATCCATACGAACCGTATCCGCTGAGAAGCAAGGGATTATTGCCGTCCTTCTCCAGTCCCTTTTTGTAAACAAGGGAGATGGGGACCTTGGTGCCGTCCCGAGCTGTGGCAAAGTGTCTTTCGGTCATATAGTTGCCGGGATCGAAGTCCCCCACGACCTCTGCTTGTTTGAGGAGTTCTTTTTCTTTGGTCTCCATGTTGAAGTCGTATATGGAATTGGGTGAGGTAAGGGACGTGTAGGAAAAACGCAGAAGGTTCGTGTCGAATGCAGGATTGCTTGAGATATAAGCCGTATAGGCTTCTTCATCGAAATCGAGATAATAATCGGATCTATCGCCCCATTTGATAACACGGATCTGCCGGAGTCCATCTTTCCGTTCCCCGACAACAAGGTAATCCTTGAATATTTCGATGCCCTGCAAGTAAACATTTTCCCGGTGGGGGATGACCTCTTTCCAGTTTTCCTTAGTCGTTTTATCCACAGGGGTTTCCATTAGCCTGAAGTTTTTGGCATCAAGATTGGTGTGGATGTAAAACTTGTCCTTATAATGATCAATGCTGTATTCATGGTCTTTTTCACGGGGCTGGACGAGCTTGAATTCCCTTTCAGGATTGTCCGCATCGAGGAACCTGTACTCAGAAGATAAGGTGTGTGATGATGCGATAATCATGTATTTTTTGGATTTGGTTTTATAAACAAATGTGCCAAAGGTTTCGTCTGTCTCAGCATAGATTTCTTTGTCTTCAGAAACGGGAGTTCCGAGAACATGCTTCATCACCTTGTAAGAACGCAGGGTTGTTGTATCTTTGAGCATGTAAAAAACGGTCTTGTTATCATTGGCCCAGGCTGCCCGGCCCGATGTGTTGGGAATCTGTTCGTCGAAGAGTTTCCTGGTTGTCAAATCCATAAAATAGAGGTTGTATAATCTGCGGCTGACTGTATCCACGCCATAGGCAATCAAGTTGTTGTTGGAACTTGTGGAATAACCAGCGACACTGTAATAGTCGTGCTCCTTGGCCATCTCGTCAACATTCAGAACGATTTCTTCCTCGGCATCCAAACTGCCTTTTTTACGGCAGTAGATCGGGTATTCCCCATCCTCTTCGTATCGTGTGTATCGGTAGTATCCTTGGTCTTTGCTGGGAACCGACATATCGGTTTTTTTGATTCTTCCGACGATTTCATCGAATAGCTTTTCCT
>DAOWCB010000019.1 GCA_030633795.1 Candidatus Aminicenantota bacterium
ACGCATTCTTTTATATCTTCTAGATGAGGAAAAAACAAGCTCTTCCATTCTTATTTAAGCATCCTTATTTCCGTGATAAATGGGGCTTTTGGAGATGGTTGAAGCGACCATTGAAGATTTAGCCTTCACGGAAGCAAAACTATTCCCGAAAGCCGATATTAAGCCTTTTGATATCACGGAAATAAGGATGCTTCCCTTTTTTATTGATGAGAAAACCTATGTTATAATCAAAAAAAGTGCCAAAAGAAAATTTTGTCCCGGCCTATAGGAAAGCCTATGAAAAAGGGCTATTCCCTGACATCATCCAAAAGGCTAAAGACATGCTCGAGTCTTGTACGGTTTGCCCGCGTGATTGTGGTGTCGACCGCACCCAAGATGAAAAAGGCTTCTGTGAAGCCGGCTATCTTCCGGAAGTTAGCTCCTATGCACCCCATTTTGGGGAAGAGAGCCCTCTTGTCGGACATCAAGGTTCTGGGACGATTTTTTTGACTCACTGCAACCTCGGATGCCTTTTCTGTCAAAATTATTCGATAAGTCATGCGGGAGAAGGCCGAAAAATTCCCATCCAAAAACTCGCAAAGGTCATGGTGGAACTCCAACGATTGGGTTGTCACAACATCAATTTTGTCAGTCCAACCCACTTCGTCCCTCAAATCCTTGAATCTCTTCCCCAAGCTATAGGAATGGGCCTTGATGTACCTCTGGTATACAACACAGGAGGTTACGATTCGGTGGAGACTCTCCGCCTTCTTGATGGAGTTTTCGATATCTACATGCCAGATTTCAAATACACCAAATGGGAAATCTCCGAAAAATATTCTCAGGCGCCAGACTACCCGCTTATAGCCAAGCAGGCCATAAAAGAAATGTTCCGTCAGGTAGGAGATCTGCAAATCGATGAACAGGGAATCGCGTTTTGCGGCCTCCTCGTTCGCCACCTTGTGCTTCCCGCTGGCCTTGCAGGAACAAGGGACGCCATGCGATTTCTCGCCACAGAACTCTCCCAGAACACCTATGTGAACATCATGGATCAGTACTATCCTTGCGGAAATATTCCCCTGGATTCCCCTCTCCGCCGGAGAATCACATCTGAGGAATACAACGAATCCATAGCCATCGCAAAAGAGGAAGGTATTACCCGGTTGGACAAAAGAGAGAAGCTTCGTAGCGTTTGGTTTTGATCAGGGGATCGACTTCGGCAGGGGAGATACCAAAGTAGACCTGCCCCAAAGCATAATCCCTGTCGATGACACGAAAACGATCAGAGCTAGGGATAAAAAGGCCTCTCTTATCCCCAGCGCATAGGATAGCCATCCAAAAATAAGCGGGCCGAGCGCAAAACCCAGATCAATCGAAGAAGCAAAAAGGCTTAATGCTTTGCCTTTATCCTTGGCCCCTACCCCGTCCACACTCAGAGCAGAAAGGTGGGGATACAGAACTCCTGTTCCCAATCCCCAGACAATCCCGGAAAAAGCAAGCATTCCGCTGCTTTTGGACAGGTAAACCAAAACAGCACCGGCGCACAACAAATACAACGCGGGAAGCAACAACTTGGAACTTCCCCAGAACTTCAGCCATCGTCCTCCAAACAAACGCAAAGATACAGCCGTCAGTCCCAGGCTCGTGTAAAAATATCCTGCTCTCAACGACACGCCTTCGTGAGCCAACAGGGGAACAAAGCTAAAGCTAGCACTCAACGCGACTTCAAATACAAAAGCCAGGAGGAATAGGAAAAACATCCTTTTTTGCCTCAACAAGCTAAAAAACCCTGTGCTTGCGAGTCCGTCATCTTCGCCTTTAGGAAGCGGCCGAAACTTCAGGAACAACACAAAGATCAGCGGGATGGAAGCAAAAAAAATGACAGAAAGAAAAAAGTAAAAAAAGCCATATCTTTTGATAATCTCCTCACCCAATACGGGAACCACCAAAAGTGGAAGTAAGAAACCTGTGGACACCACTCCGATTGCATAGGTCCTCAAATCCTCCCGGACGACCAAAATCACTATCAACAGCGCGGAAAGAATGAACAAAGAAAACCCGACTCCATGAAAAATCCTCAGGAAAATGACAAACCACCCAAGCCTCTGGATCGGAAGATAGAGTACCGAGGCAACCAGGACCATAAAAAGGCCCGCCAACATGATCTTCTTGGGATCCGTTCGGCTTAGGAGCCAGCCTCCGAACGGTCTGGAGAGGAATGCAGCGAAGGAAAAAAGGCCGATCAAAAATCCGATTTGTCTAGGACTTCCGTTCAGGCTTTCAAAAAAAAGGGGAAGTAAATTCAAAGCAGCGAGTGAAGAAAAGCAAAACAACATCAAAAACTGTATGGTGAAGACTTCTTTGGGAAGCTTTTTGTCCATGATAAAAGAAAACAAAGTAACAGAAGTTCTACCAATATTCAACATCTTCTCGAGCAAAGCATTTCTGGAACCGTGATGGTCTTAAAGAAGTCGGGCAAGCTGATGAAGAAGTCATCCGGAGGCGAGCAGGCATGGTTCCTCGTGCAAACTTCAACAGGGATAAAACATCACAAAAATGCTTGGGAAGGCTTTAAAGGGAAGTTACCAGAGATTCGAGGACAAAATCTCGGTAATGCCGTATGACGTCAAGAATAATATCTTCTTTTTTTAGCTTCAGGACGCCAACAGGATTTATGCTGTCCATAAACGGCAACGGCTTTTCTTCCAGGACATTCTTTCTGCTTTTCCGTCCTCTAATTCGCAAGGTCAATCTCAATTCAATCGAGTTTTTTGGCAGGCAAATGGCATAATGGAAATTATCTATCCGGGATCCGGGAAAGTTAATCAAGAATGTGAGGGATTTCCCCTTAACCCTTCTGGATTTTGATCTTATCCCAAATTCTTTCAGTTCTCCAGACAGGATTTCGAAAGCGGGCTCAACGATAAACTCGCAAAACTGGGCAAAATCATCAAGCGTTTCTTTTTTACTCGTCTCGATAATTGCGTATTCTTCGAAAAAGCCAGCCAGATCTTTTTTCCAGTCAGACCCCATAATAAACCTCAATACAGCAAATCGTCATGTATATTACCACATTTTTCACAAGCTCGGCAAATCGAGCTCTTTTTCTAGCAAAGCCCCTTTTATTGAGAAGATTTTTATGCTAAAAGTATGGGAGATAAAAATGGAAAGTCAGGAACTGGATAAAAGAGGCCGGTGGGGATCCAAAGTTGTCTTTATTTTTGCAGCATCAGGGTCCGCGATCGGATTGGGAAACATATGGCGCTTCCCCATGATGGTCGGACTCAACGGAGGCGCGATCTTTGTCCTAGTCAACATTGTGGCTATTATTTTGATCGGGTTCACTGTCATGTTGGCCGCGTTTGCGATGGGACGCCACACAAAAAAAAATCCAGTCGGCGCTTACAATGCTATCAAACCCCGTTCTCCCTGGAAGTTGGCTGGCTACATAGGAGTTTTCGGGAGTGCTTGCATCTTGTCCTTTTACGGGGTTGTGGCCGGATGGGCCCTCGGATATTTCTATAAGACTGTCGGAGGGGCCTTCAAAGGAAATATCACCTGGCAGTCTTCCGATGAGATATTCAGCAATTTTGTTGGACGGCCACTCGAGATCATCTTCTGCCTGTTCGTGATTATAGGTTTGACCACTTTTGTCATTTCCAAAGGAGTGAGGGCCGGAATCGAGAGATGGTCCAAAATTCTGATGCCTGTACTTTTTGGACTGATCATCTTGTTGGCCTTAAGGGCCGTGACTCTTCCAGGTGCAGGAACTGGATTGTCTTTTTATCTAAAACCTGATTTTTCCAAGTTTAACATGACAGTTCTTTTCTTTGCTGTGGGACAGGCCTTTTTTTCGCTGAGCTTAGGGGCCGGAACCATGATAACATATGCCAGCTACCTGCCTAAAAGCGACAATCTTGTGTCCTCGGCTGGCTGGGTCTGTTTCTTTGATTCCCTCATTGCTATCTTAGCCGGAATCATCATCTTTCCTACCCTTTTTGCTACACCAGGAATAACACCGGATAAATTCGAAGCCAGCGGTGGATTGATGTTCCAAGTCTTCCCCATCATTATCTCCAAAATTCCTGGTGGCTATTTCTTCGGCATCCTCTTCTTTTTCCTGATCCTTGTGGCAGCCCTGACTTCGACCATTTCCATGCTGGAAGTGCCAGTGGCTTATTTTGTCGACGAACGTAACTGGTCACGAAAAAAGGCGGCTTTGTTGGTAGGTCTTTTCTGCTTTTTCCTCGGCCTCCCTTCTGGCCTGTCTCATGGCGGAGTGGATATCTTCACTAAGTGGAATTTCATGAAAAACATGGACCTGTTTTTCAGCAACATTCTTTTGGCTGTGGGTGCTTTGATCATCAGCATTTTTGTTGGTTACGTCTGGAGAGTTAAAAATGCCTTGAAGGAAATCTCCTTCGGAAATCCCCGATTTAGGCTCAAACCTGTTTGGGTATTCAACATCAAATTTTTGGCACCAGTCGTCATCATCATCATTCTTATCTTTATCCGAACTTTTGCAGGATAACCATCCCAAACCTACCCAAGCCAACCCTCCCCTCCCCAGCATTAAGGTGTATATAAACTCAAAAAATGGCATTCTTATAAATAACCTGAATTATTTACGAGTTGAGATTGCTGTGGATGTGAGGAGCGGTTCATGAAGCTGTATTTGTATACTGCGATTGGACCGCGACGAAACAGATGCAGTGAGATTAGCTCGCCCGCAGGGTAAAAACTATTGATGAGTATTATAAATAAATATGAAATTCAAAATTTTGTTGAGTGAAGTCATCAACAGTTTTTATAAATAATTCAGGAATATTTCTTTTACAATCGCTGTTCATTGTGGTAATTAATACAGGATAAAAATGGAAAATCAGGATTTGAGCCAGCGGGGAAAGTGGGGCTCCAAAGTCGCTTTTGTGTTTGCGGCTGCAGGCTCTGCTATCGGATTGGGAAATATCTGGCGTTTCCCGATGGTCGTTGGCCAAAACGGGGGGGCGCTTTTTGTTTTGGTCTACATCCTGGCCGTGGCTCTTATTGGATTTTCCGTCATGCTGGCTGAACTTGTCATCGGCCGGTATTCCCAGAAAAATCCAGCCGGCGCCTTCGAATTCATCAAACCGGGAAGCCTGTGGAAACTCATCGGTTATTTTGGGATTTTGACAGCGGTGTGCATCCTTTCCTACTACGCCGTGATCGCCGGGTGGTCAGCCGGCTACCTGGTAAAAACCGCGACCGGTTCGTTCAAAACAGGCATAACGAGCGAGCTAACCGATAAAATATTCACAGAATTCAGTGCAGATCCCCTTCAAACGATCCTGTTCTTCCTGATGATGATCGGCATCACGACATTAATCGTGTCCAAGGGAATCAAAGGCGGCATCGAAAGGTGGACAAAAATCTTGATGCCGATATTGTTTATTTTGATTATTTACCTGGCCATAAAAGCCTTGATGCTACCAGGAGCCAAGGAAGGGATTTCTTTTTATCTCAAACCGGATTTTTCTCAACTGAGCGGAAAACTCGTCCTGTTTGCCCTGGGGCAGGCATTTTTTTCCTTAAGCCTGGGTATGGGAATCATGTTGACCTACGGCAGTTACATTTCCAAATCAGATAACCTTGTCACTTCAGCAGGCTGGGTTTGTTTTTTTGACTCACTGATCGCCTTTTTAGCCGGTATCATCATCTTCCCCACACTTTTTGCCATTCCGGGAATCGCTCCTACCGCTGGTTCAGGGCTTGTTTTTAAAGTCCTGCCTCTCATCTTCTCAAAGATTCCGAACGGAGTCCTTTTCGGAACCCTGTTTTTTATCTTATTTTCGATAGCCGCTCTCACTTCAACAATTTCTCTTCTGGAAGTTCCGGTTTCATATTTTGTGGATGAACGGAGTTGGTCGCGGAAAAAAGCAGCCATTCTGGTTGGTCTGTTCATCTTTTGTCTTGGGATTCCATCGGTCCTTTCCTCTGGAGGCATGGCCTTTTTTACGAAGATCGATTTCATGGGCAAAATGGACTTTATCTTCCTTTCTCTGTTTCTTCCGATCGGGGCCCTTTTGATCTGCCTATTTTTAGGATACGTCTGGGGAATGAAAAATGCAGCTCAAGAAGTCCTCTCCGGCAATCCCCGGTTTAAGCTGCGACCCCTCTGGTCCTTTTCCATAAAATTTCTATCACCGATCGCGATACTCATCATTCTTTATTTCATCAAAACCATCGCTGAATAGAGGAAATCATGAAGAAAAGAATCGTCTTTCTCCTATCCCTAATGATCTTCTTGTCAGGATACGTTTCATTAAACGCTGCAGACATCAAGGGAAAAGTCACGCTCTCTCCTAAAGGAGAACCTTATGCTCATGGGAACATACTCCTAATGCCTTTGGGAGAAGAACTATTCACTAAAGCTGAGATCGACTCGGAAGGAAACTACCAATACGCGGACCTGACACCAGGAAGATATCTCCTGAAGATGGACCTGTACAGCCTCACTCCATTTGAGACAGAGGTCACCATAGCGGAAGAATCCGAAATAAAAGTGATCGATATCGATCTCACACTGACCCTTTTGGACAAAGTGCTCGTCTTCACCAAGGAGGCCAGCGATTTTATCTGGTTTCCTCTGATGGTGGCTTTTCTTTTGACCATAGGGGTAGTTCTGACGATTTTCACTCGACTGATTCAGGTGAGAAGACTTTTGCTTTCGCTGAAGATGGTTTTGAGAGGGGCTCTACACAAGGATAAAGCGGAAAAGGAAGAGGGAGATATAACCCCCTATGCCGCATTGATGACGGCGCTTGCAGCCACTGTAGGAAACGGAAATCTCGCAGGTGTGGCCACTGCCATCGCCACCGGTGGCCCGGGAGCTCCTGTCTGGATGTGGATCGCCGGATTCTTCGGGATGGCCACCAAATACGCCGAAGGCTTTCTTGGTGTCAAGTTTCGGATAAAAAACGAACGCGGAGAAATGTCCGGCGGGCCGATGTATTACGCCAGATATGGTATCAAAAACGAAAAAATCGCCAAATTCATGGGGATGTTCTTCGCTATCTGTGGGGCCTTCACCTGCCTGTTCGGCACAGGAAACATGGCCCAATCCAACTCCATGGCCCTAGCTTTCAACGACCAGTTCAGTGTCCCCTTCTGGCTGACCGGATTGGTGGTCACAACCATGGTTGGAGCGGTCATCCTCGGGGGAATCAAGAGGATCGGCAGCGTGTCCGAGCGGCTGGTCCCGACCATGATCATCCTGTACTTCTGCGGGGCCATCGTGATCATCCTGGCCAATGTCACAAACCTTCCCCATGCCTTCGCGATAATTTTTAAATCCGCTTTTTCCATAAAAGCTGTGGGCGGAGCCATGGTCGGGACCTCGGTGAGGTTGGCCATCAGTATCGGTGTGCGGCGGGGGCTGCTCTCGAACGAATCAGGTCTCGGCTCAGCAGCCATTGCCCAGTCCGCTTCTAAATCCTCCGATCCCCCTAAAAACGGTTTGATCGCCATGACCGGAACCTTCATCGATACCCTCGTGGTCAACACGTTGACGACTTTGACCATCGTTATCACTGGGATGTACGTCAAAACCGCGGCTTTTGGTTCACCGGAAAACTTGACATCTACCGAGCTAACGGCGGCGGCTTTCGACTCTGTCATACCATTCGGAGGGTACATCATCGCAGTAAGCTCGTTTCTTTTTGGATATTCCACGTTGCTCGGGTGGTGTTACTACGGAGAGAAATGCATGGAGTATATATTCGGCGTAAAAATCGTCTTTCCTTTCCGGCTGGCATTCATTTCTCTGATTTTTGTCGGTTCGATCATTCAGGGTGTCCATTTGAACATTGTCTGGTACATAGGAGATATAGCCAACGCCTTAATGGCTTTCCCAAATTTGGTTTCCCTTACAATATTGGCTGGATTGGTCGGTAGAGTGACCACCAAATATTTCTATAAAAAGGATTAGAAAAACGGCATTTTCGATGCCAAAAAGAAAAGATTTCCGGATTTTAGCTCTCAAGCTTATCTTCAGTTTTTCTATTCTCGCATTCCTTCTCATCAGAGAAGTCCGGATAAAAGACATTCCCCAAGCCCTCAGCAATATCGACATATTTTGGCTAGCGCTGTCTTTCTCCCTTCACGCTTTGGGGCTTCTCATAAGCGCCTACAGGTGGCAGATTTTGATTCGGGCTCAGGGGGACTTGGTCCCTTTGGGTTTTTTGGCAAAGTCTTATCTTGTGGGCAATTTTTTCAACCTTTTCCTGCCCACACGATTCGGTGGAGATGTTGTCCGTATCAAGGATGGATCGCGGTATTCGCATTCTCTCCTGAAATCTTCGGCAATAGTGATTGTAGAGCGTTTCACAGGGGTCATAATCCTTCTCACATTTGCCTTTGTCGTCTCCTTTTCCCGCCTTGAGATGGCCCAAAGTTTGCCCATCATCTGGATTTCTCTTCTCGTCGGATTCGCAGGACTGGTGTCGGCATTTCTGTTTTTCACACCGATCGCATCCTATTTCCTCGAAAAAATCCCGGAGAAAGGATTTTGGCTAAAGCTCAAATCCAAAATCCTGGAGTTTCGACGTGTCGTTCTTGTTTACAAAGATAAAAAGGGGGCCTTTTTCCAGGCGCTTTTTTGGGCTTTTATTTTGCAGGTCAATGTCATCCTGCATTATTACCTGGCCGGAAAAGCTTTTCATCTGGAAATTCCCCTGCTCGACTATTTTATATTTATTCCGATCATTCTCCTCCTCCTAACTATCCCGGTAACGATCAGCGGCCTAGGTCTCAGAGAAGTGTTGTTTATCCAAATCTTCTCCATTTACGGTATTATGGAACACGTCGCATTCTCTTTTTCCATCATCGTCGATTTAGGTTTCGCTTTGATCATCGGCATAATCGGCGGCATCATCTTCATCACCCGGAAGTGAAATTTTCAGGACGCTGAATAGAAAGCATCCTTATTTCCGTGATATCAAAAGGCTTTATATAAGCTTTTAGGAATGGTTTTGCTTCCGTGAAAATTTTTAGCGCCATTCCCAAAAGCTCAATTTATCACGGAAAAAAGGATGTTTACCACCGAATCAGTCCCGCATGTGGATTTAAGATCATGATTCCGTTAGAATATTTAAAGGATGAGTTACTTTCGATCCCACAAAATTTTGTTCCTCCTCTTTCTGTCAATCCTTTTCTTTTTCACAAGTAACATTCAACCTGCTCCCCCGCTACAAGACGTTTCCGAGTATGAAAAAAGATTGATCGAAATCACCGGACAAATCACGGATATACGAAAAAAAATTGCGCAGGAAGACAAGAGAAAAACATCCGTCCTTTCACGCCTGAACAGTATCGGCCTCAATAAAACATTGATAAAAAAAGAAATTTTTCTGTATAACACCCAGATGCAGAAAGCCGATAAGGAGCTGGTGTCTCTCCAGAATAATATCCCTATACTCGAAGAAAGGCTTCAAAAAGAAAAACAGGCGATCGAAAAGATCCTAGTGACCTTGTACAAGTTCGGAAAATTTTCCTATTTGGACTTTTTGTTTCAGGTCGAAGATGTCAGTCACCTCATTTCCGAAAGCAAAAACCTTTCGCTGTTGGCACAATCCCAAGACAGGATAATTGCGGAATACCTGACAACTCTGACCGATCTCCAGACATCCAGGGAGAGTTTGGGAACAAAAAAACTTGAGATTTCCCGGTTGATCCAGAAGGCCAAGGAAAAGCGGCAGGATTATTCCGGACAGGAAAAAAAATATCAATCCTTGATTCAAGAAATAGACAGGAACAAGGAAACACACTTAAAAACACTGGATGAACTTAAAGATCGCGCCGAACAACTCCAGAATTTGGTCAAAAAACTCCAAAGGGAAGAAATATCCCTGCCGTATACCCTCGTTCCCCTGTATGAGAAAAAAGGAAACCTCCCCTGGCCTCTCACTGGGAGGATTGTCACCCGCTTTGGGCCCAGCCGGCATCGCCGGTTCAATACCATCACGCAGAATAACGGAATAGAGATCTCTCCCCAAAAGGACACTGTTGTCAAAACTATCCATGCAGGACGGGTAGCATATAGCGATTATTTCGAAGGTTATGGTTATCTTGTCATCATAGATCACGGTATGACTTATTATTCTCTTTATGGCCACCTCAGTTCGGAATTCCTGGTAGAAAAAGGCGATTTTGTCAAAGAAGAACAGCCTATTGCCACGGTGGGCGAGTTTGGCTCTTTAAAGGAAGAAACTCTGTATTTCGAAATCCGTTACAAAACCGATCCTGTCAATCCCTTGCAATGGCTGAAAAGAAGATGATAAAATTTATCTCCATGACTAAAAAAATGATTAACAAAAACACAAAAGTTTTGCTCCTGACCATCCTCATCGCTTTCCTGCTTTTTTTCTTTATTCCTAAAAAATTCCTGCCCAGTATTTCCCAAAAATCATCCTCTGATAAAAGCCTCGTTCTTCTCAAAGACGTCGCCAATCTGATAAAGGACTACTATGTCGAGGAACCGAATGCCCTGAAGACCATGAAAGGGGCAATAAGAGGCCTAATCGGACCGCTCGATCCACTCTCTTCCTATCTCGATGTGCCAACCGTAAAAAAACATAAAAATCCCGGTTTAGGAGAACTTAAGGAAACGGGTATCATCGTCTATAAAAAGTTCGGGACTTACCCCGTTGTCATCGGGATTAAAGAAAACTCTCCAGCAGAAGATGCCGGAATAAAAGTGGGAGACACCCTCAGTGAGATGGATAGCCAACCGCTTCTGGAACTCAGTATGCAGGAGGCCAATCTTTATCTAAAGAATACCGAAGAAAAACCAGTTAACCTCAAGATTCTCCGTCCAGAAGATTCGGAAGAAATGTCGCTTCAAAGAAAAAGCATTTATGATTCTCCCTTCACCTATATCCCACAAAAAAACACCAGCGGCATCTTGAAAATCCATTCCCTTTATCCCCCTTTCAACACACAATTCAAGGAAACGCTTCTTCCTTCTTTAAAAGCCAAAAAAAAGGCGCTGATCATCGATTTAAGAAATTGCTACGAAGGCGAGATCGGAGAGTCCCTGCAGTTTATCAACCATTTCCTTCGGTCGGATAGGGTCGGATACTTCCAGGATAAAAATGGAGAAAAAGAATACCTAGCCTGTCCCAAAATGCCAGAGCTAGAGCGATTGCCTTTGATCATATGGACAAACAATGCAACGATCGGCCCCGCAGAAGCCGTGGCAGGCATTCTCATGGATTTTC
>DAOWCB010000315.1 GCA_030633795.1 Candidatus Aminicenantota bacterium
ATATCGCCATAAGGGCCGTGGAGACCGTCTGAGGGATGTTCTCATAGGACATGATCCAGGACATGCCCATGGATGTACCGATAAGCAGCATCACAATGGCTGTTGTGGCCGATGCATCGACAAGGATTTTTGGGATCTCTTTCCACTTGACTTCTCTGTAGATCAGAACTGACAGGATGAAAGTGTAAAGAATGGCAATAGCAGAGGCCTCTGTGGCCGTGAAATACCCAGCCACGATCCCCCCGATCACCAGGAAAATCAAAAACAGACTGGGGACGGCATCCAGGAACCGGAGGATGCCCTCCTTGAATTTTATCCTCTGGGCGATCGGATATTTTTTTCTGTAGGCGATCATGCCCGCCACGGCCATCAAGGAAAGGCCAATCAGAATTCCTGGAAAATATCCTGCCACAAACAACGCCCCGATGGAAACACCTCCGCTGGCCAGGGAGTAGACGATCAAGATATTACTCGGCGGAATGATCAGCCCAGTCGTGGCCGAAGTGATATTCACGGCTGCGCTGTAGTCGAGATCGTAGCCCTCTTTTTTCATCCTCGGGATCATGAATCCCCCGATGGCTGCCGATGAGGCAACGGCTGATCCTGAGATCGACCCGAAAAGCATAGCAGCCATAATATGGACAAAAGCTAAGCCCCCGGGTAACATCCCGACCAACACCTTGGCAAAATCGATCAAACGCCGGGCGATCCCCCCTTTGTTCATCAGTTGCCCAGAAAGGATGAAAAACGGAATAGCCAGCAAGGCAAAACTATCCAAGCCGGTTGCCATGCGTTGGGCCACCGTGGTTAGAGCCGGGCTTGTGTCTATGCTCATCAACATGGTAATCACTGTTGCTAGACCTATACAAAAAGAGATCGGGATCCCAAGAATCAGGAGGAATGCAAAACTTCCAACAAGAACGAGGACGTGGAAAAGCTCCATCTCCTAGATCCCCTCCCGACTTTCCGTGGCAACAGCCTCGAATTCTGCCGATTCTTTCGAAATGGCTCGATATCTCTCAATAATAAACACAACGGCATAAAACATGATTAGCAACCCGCTGAGCGGAAGAACCAAGTACACATACCCCAGCTTTATCCGCAGAGCTGCAGAAATCTGGTTCAAAGTCAGAGTGATGGTCACCAACCGAAGGCCCCCGATTAGCATCACAAAACAGGAAAACAGGAAAATGAAAACTTGGATGGTTATTTCGGCCCATATTTTCGTTTTTTTCTTGAGCGCTTGCAGGACTACATCGATTGCCAGGTGCATTTTTTTGCCGGCTGCATAGCTGGCCCCTAACAATCCCACCCAGATCAAAAGATACCGGGCCAACTCTTCAGTAAAAGAACTAGGATTTCGCAGGATAAAACGGGTAAAAACCTGCCAGAGCACGTTGAGTACATTGGCACCCATCAGGATGATAAGGGCCAATTCAAGAAGTTTATCGATCCTTTTTTTAACTCTTTCGAGCATTATTTCAATTTCCTTATCCTTTGAATGAGGTCATAAATGCAGGGTTGTGATTTGTACTCACTGTATATCGCTTCCACTCTTGAAATAAAGGGGGTTTTGTCCGGATGATAGATCGTGACGCCGGCCTTTTGCACCTCTTCCAGCGCTTTTTGTGTTGCCTCCTTCCATAGCTCTTTCTGATGCATTTCGGACTCGTTGGCAGCCTCCTGCAAAAGTTGCTGAAATTCGGGCGTAAGATCCTCCCAGATCTTGGTGCTGATGACCAGAACATCCGGGACACCGGTGTGCTCGTCCAGAGAATAAAATTTGCAAACTTCATAATGGCGGGAAAGGTGAAAACTGGGCGGATTGTTCTCTGCCCCATCCACCACTCCCTGCTGGAGTGCCGAGTACAATTCACCCCAGGCGATCGGCGTGGCCGATCCCCCGAGGGCCTGGACCATCCGCATGGATGTGGGGCTTTCCTGGGTGCGGATCTTGAGTCCGGCAAGATCTTCGGGGCTGAGAATGGGGCGGTCAACGGTGTAAAAACTTCTGGTTCCGGCATCATAGTAACAAAGCCCACGGAGCCAATATTTTTCCCCTGCAAGAAGAAGCTCCCGGCCGATCTCCCCTTCAAACACACGGAAACGGTGTGCCTCATCCTGGAAAAGATAGGGCAGGCTCAGAACGCTCATCTCGGGCACGAATCCCTCTATCACACTGCAGGAAACTTTGGTCATGGCCAGACTTCCTATCTGGAGAAGCTCCAAACATTCCCTTTCCGAACCCAGTTGTTCGCTGGGATAGATATCGATTCGCATCCGGCCAGCCGATTTTTCTGCCACACGCTCTGCCAGAAATTCCATCGCCATATGGACCGGATGGGAGGGATCAAGTCCATGGCCCAATTTGATAACTGTTATTTTTTGATCAGACTTGCAGGCGACATAAAATGCGGAAAAAATGAGGGCTAAAAAAAGAACAATATATTTTAGACCTGTTCGCAGATGCCTCATTTACTCAATCATGGGTTTGATGACTTTTGCTCCGATTCTCCTCAATTCAGAATCCAGCCGAGTATACATCTCTTCTTCTTCGTACATACCGATGATGGAACCGCCCGACCCTGCAAACTTTGCGGATGCGCCACATGCACGCGCTGTCAGGACCATTTCCATATTGCCCTCGCTGATTTTCATGATCTGGCTTCTCAGGTCAAAATTTTCATCCATCAATTGTTTCATCGTGCTGAAATCTTTTTTCAATAGGGATTCTTTGCCCGCTTCAGCCTTCTCAGCTATGCGGCGGAGTGTTTCGAGGACAAAAGAGTCTCCCCTGTCATAGCCCTGGCGGATGTCATTCAAGACTCTTCCAGAAACCTTGCCCAAAGCCGGTTTGTAGGCGAGATAGAGTTTTGGGAGAAATTTGGGGCTCAACCGTTCAT
>DAOWCB010000379.1 GCA_030633795.1 Candidatus Aminicenantota bacterium
AGGCGCCACAACATCCGGCCCCGTGCCTTTAAAGAAGTCAGGAACGGTGAAAAACTTCTCTTCATGGAGAAACTTCAGCAGTTCCTCCTCCGCTTCCAGATAGCGGAGCGCGTAGCCTTCCTGTGTATTCGCTAGCATAGCCTTTGGAAGGTTGCGATTTCGGTTCTCCATGAGTTTCAGATGGGCAATGGACCTCCCATATTCCCGCTCAAGTATCCTGCGGCACTCGTCCCAGGTATAGGGAAAGAGCCAAACATTCTTTAACCACCAGTTGTAATTTTCTTTTCCAATTCCTGATGGTGATTTCATTTTGTTCTTATTTTGCTGAAGCCAGTCACTGTATTCTTCAATAGCTGCAAGAGCTTCATTTGCATCCGACACAAGACCGGGGTGATTTTCTGCCAGCTTTGACTCCAGCTCCATCAGGGCAGCATGTGCAAATTCCAAGGATTGCATGGCCAAAACAGCCAGATCCCCCGAGCCTTCGACAAGATTTCCTTGGGCCTGTTTCAGAAACTTCGGGATAGCCTTGAGTTTATCGTGAAGCTCGGTAAGTTCCTCCTTAGCAAGAGGTGGCTCAGGGATGGCTCTGTGTGCAAAATCCTTCGGAGTGTAAAAGTCTGGATTGCGAGACCAGGGCCGAAGAACACGATGGTGGAAATCGAGACCGTTCATTTCCGCACGAACTAGGTGATAATCCACCTGTTGGGATACAGGCCATCCGCTGGGATCGATTGCTGCCAACCGTGTCTGAAATTTCTTCAATCCCTCTTTCTGTTTCTTCATCACAGAAGTTGTGTAGTCGGGCACTCCGTCGAGCATTCGGGGTTTCTGGAACTCACGAAACTCCTTAAACAGACTCACAAGATTGGCGTACGTATTTCCATCCAAAACCTCAACCACTGCCTTTACTGGCAAAAAGAGAATGGATATAAATACTCCACATGCGAAAAGCTTCAAATATGTTTTTCGTAATATGAACATAGATCCTCCTTTTGTAAATACATTATTTTTTTTTGCTCTGTCCCCGTCGCTTCGGATCTCCATCATCATAAAAAAAACGATTTTCTAATGATCGAAGATGAGGACAACATGACATTTCCAAAAATATATGATATCTACTACGAAAAGAAAAGCAAGATGCTTTTTGGAGAGAAACCTAATGAAAAAAACTACTTTGGTTTTATCGTTTATAACGCTCTTCCTTTGGGGATGTTCTTCCGATCAATCAGACATCGGGAACGATTCAACAGCCGCTATTTTTGAGGATTTCGACGGTCCATCCGAAACTCTGATCCAGCATCCATCCTGGGCATCCAGAGAGGCTGATTTTATTCTTCAAGACGGTGTCTGGAAACTGAAGGCCAGCGGCACTCGGATATCGGAGACATGGAAAACCTATACAGACACTTTGCCTCCTGATCTGGATTGGAGTGTCATGGTGGATGTTACAGTCCCGTATTATTGGGATAGTATGGATACAGAGGAGGCCCAAGTGGGAGCGGGAGTATTTGTGGGAAAAGTCGATTCGGATAAAAAATCAAGAACGGTCTATGAAACCAACCTTGCGGCCATCGCCCTTGAGGTCCGTTTCGTCCAGGGACAGCTGATCAAAAACAGGTTAGGAGATGATCCCATTGCTGTGGGTTTCATGAAAACAGATAGAGAAAGAGTAAACCTAAAGGTCAAATGGGACAGTCAAAATAACCAGCTACAATTTTTCATGGATGATATCCTTGTCGATGCCAAACACATCGACGAAAAAGGAATCGATGATTGGAAGATGGACAAAGATAAATTTTATGTCGGTGTCATGGGATTTGCCGAGAACACGGATATCACAGACCATTTTCCCTATGTGGATAACTTCAGAATAGAGTTCGAGAAGGATTAGCCATTTTTCTTCACTCTTCAGGAGGAATATGTCATGCATAAACACGTCCAACCAATGAGTATTATGGTATCCATTCTGATTCTCTTACTGCCCCTTGGTTTGTCAAGCCATGCGGAAAATTGTATTTCATTGGAGAACGAGTACTCCGATCTTGTCCGGATTTTTGAAGAATTTCGTGAATTGGCCCAACCAAAGACTAGACATGGAGTCCCTGATTTCACACCGGCTGCAATGAAGCAGCAGGAGAATGCTCTGGAAGAGCTTCTATTTCGTTTGGCCGGGATGGATAT
>DAOWCB010000249.1 GCA_030633795.1 Candidatus Aminicenantota bacterium
ATGACGGCACTATTGAGGAACTACGAAATAAATTGGAGGAATTCCTATGACGCCCAGGAAACTGTCCAAAGATGAATACTATTTAAACATCGCCAGGGAGGTGTCTCGTAAAAGCACCTGCTTCAGGCGAGTCATCAGGGCCATCATCATCCGTGATGATCAAATCATCAGCACAGGATATGCCGGGGCCCCGAGAAAAACAAAAGACAGCCTCGAGCATGGCTTTTGCCTCAGAGACAAGCTGAAAATTCCTCACGGCCAGCGCTATGAACTGTGCCGGAGCGTTCATGCCGAACAGAATGCTATCATCAACGCGGCGCGGGCAGGCGTCAGTCTGCTCGGAGGGGACATTTATCTCTACGGCAGCATACCAGGAAAAGATGGGCCCATCAATGCTCTTCCCTGTTTTATCTGCAAAAAAATGATCATCAATGCCGGACTCAAACGCGTGATCTGCTCGACTGCGGAAGGAAAACTTGCTATTTTTAGCGCAGACGATTGGGCTGCCGAGTGGCAAAAAAATGACATCATCGACGATAAACATCAATATGGATGACATTCTGCACAAAAAGCATTTCATTCCGCTCTTTATCTTTCTTTTTACCCTAGTACTCCTTCCTGCTTCTCTTCTCTCCTACCATCAAATGACATCTCAAGAAAGCCAGGCAGCTACCAGAAAAAAGGCCACCTTGCTCAAACTTCTCGATCTTATTCCCTCTCCAGAATCCATAGACTTCGTGCAAGAAAAAACACAGTATCAGTTGCACACCCTGCCCACAGAGCAGCGTCATCTCAAAACCTGGAACTTGAGCGACCGAATCGCAGACAACATGGAAGCAGGGCTACGGATGCTGTTCGCGGTGGACGAAGATGTAGATGCCCGGCTCAAGTCCCTCGGTCAAAACAGTCAAGTTCTGGAGCGAGCCGTCCAGGCTGTCAAGGAAGCCATTCTTTCCAGACGCAAGATCTACCTGTTCGGGTGCCAGGAAACCGGGCGATGGACCAAATGGATGGAAAGCTCCATCTGGCGTCCTTTCTGGAAAGATCTTCAGGCGAGGAAAAAGATCTGGGCAAAGGTACGTCCCAAAGTGGGGGATTCGATCGAAAACCGCTTTATCGGCGAAATGCCCGGTGCAGACCGGTCGCTCATCAGCCCATTGGAAGGATGGGAAGACCTGATGATCTCCGGCCGGCTCCAGCTCGAAGAGAGAGGGATCGAACCGGGAGATGTGGTTTTTTGTGTATCAGCAAGTGGAGAATCTCCCGCGGTCATCGGCACCATTTACGAAGCTCTGGACCAATGGACAAGACGTTATCCTTATGATGCCCCAAAGATCCAAAAAAAACTTTTCTTTTTTTTCAATAATCCCGAGGAAGTGCTTCTCCCGTTCGATCGCTGTCAAGCTGTGCTGGAAGAGCCTGGCATCACAAAAATCGATCTCACGACTGGACCTCAGGCCCTAGCCGGCTCCACACGGATGCAGGCTTCCACGATCGATGCCTTCCTAATCGCCCAGATTCTCCAAACTTCCATCGACCGAGCTTTGCGTCCGTTTCTTTCGAACAAAGAAATGGCCAATCTGGGATTCAAAACACCCGTTGTTTTCGCAGAGAAGTTAGGAGAATTTTCCGAAATCCTTAAAGCTGTGAAAAAGATCATCCCGGCCATTGCCCATCTCACCACACTGACAGAAAAAGTTTACAGGGATGAACAATATACAACTTATTCGGCCCTCAGGGGATTTACAACCGTTTTCAATGACTGCGCAGAACGGGGACCGGCATTCCATATTTGGCCTCTCGATACGGTTAAAACAGTGCCAAGGAAATCCCGAATACTAGCCTGGGCGCCTGTGCCCAACCTGGAAGAAGCTTGGTCTACCATTCTGGGACGTCCGTTTCGCGGACTCTCTCCGGCTTCATACAAAAACCGACTCGAGAAGGAGGTCCCAAATCGTGATCTTCTTCAAGCAGCATCGGAAAGCTTAAAAAACGCAGAAGACGACCAACAGTTTCTTTTTGATTTTTCCCTTTCGGATTTCAACCTTCGAAATCGAAGACCGGAAAAGGGAGACATGGGAATTCTTGTGGTTATAAGCCCGGAAGAAACTCTGTTAAAGGACAAAGAATCCTATGTATTCCAATTTATCAGCCAGTTTCTTGATAAAGGGGCCAGAACGGCCATTCTTTTTATCACGGAAAAAAAGGAAAATGCCATAAAAAAATTGTCTCGGAAAATTCCCGGATTCGATCCGGATGGCAAGGATTTCTTGGCGATCTTGCCGCTGGATTCTCAACATGACCCTCTGTTTATAAACCGGCTGATAGCTCTTAAAATCATCTTGAATGCCCACTCCACTGCTGTTATGGCAAGATCCAGCAGAATTACCGGGAACACGGTGACCGCAGTGGATCCGGATAACCCAAAATCCATCGGACGAGGGACCTTTTTGCTTCTCTCCTATGTGAATGAAGTTCTTAAAAGGCCCGGTTGGGTGAAGCGGTATGGGATCTTGGAACCCATCTCCTACGGTGAAGCCAACGCTGTCCTGTACGATGCCATCGGTTTCATGAAAGGCAAAAGGGAAGGGCTCGATCAGTCATATGAGGTGGCCCTCTCTATCATCCGTATTCTCGAGTCTCTCCGGCTAAATAAGGCCATTTCCCATGAAGAAGCTTGGATCATCGTCCGTAACATAGGTCTCCAACAATATTTAAAAGATGTCACATCCTAAGACAAATAGACTAGGTCCCGTTTTCCTGATGTTATTTCTGTTTGCAGGGATCTTTTCGACATCCTGGCTTTTTGCGACACAAGAAAGAACAAAACTGGGGAGCGAAATCTTTATCCAAACCCTCCTCTCACAACTCGATCAGAAAAAACTCGGTCTCGTTTGCAATCAAACTTCTGTTCTCCCTGATGGGAAGTCATTGATCGAAGCTCTTCTGGAAAAAGGTATCCAGGTTGAAGCTGTTTTCACGCCAGAACACGGGTTCAAAGGAAAATGGGAGGCAGGAGCCGAGGTTCAAGATAGCCTTTGGGATAGGATTAAGATCTTCAGCCTTTATGGAAAAACAAAAAAGCCTACCCAAGAGCAAACACAATCCATAGACGCTTTCGTCTACGACATCCAGGACGTAGGCACGCGATTCTATACCTACATCACGACATTAAAGTATGTCATGGAAGCGGCAGCGGATTTTGGGAAAGCTGTGTATGTGCTCGACAGGCCTAATCCTGCAGGTGGGCACATCGTGGAGGGGCCTATACTTCGATCCGAATACGAATCTTTTATCGGAGCAACTCCCATCCCGGTCAGATATGGATTGACAGTCGGAGAACTGGCGTTGATGATGAAAGGAGAAGGGTGGGTTCCGTCCCAAGTCGAGCTCCATGTGATCCGGATGACCGGCTGGAGCCGCCTCTATTTCTGGAAAGACACCGGGCTCCGCTGGATTCCTACATCTCCAAACATACCCTTCTCTGAAACAGCCATC
>DAOWCB010000017.1 GCA_030633795.1 Candidatus Aminicenantota bacterium
AAAGTCTAATGAAATGGAAAGATTTTCTGGTGGGCGGTACTGGATTCGAACCAGTGACACCCGGCTTGTAAGGCCGGTACTCTACCGCTGAGCTAACCGCCCGTGTTTTGTGTGATTGTACGAGACTTTAGATAAGGTAGAGAAACCTTGGCTTTTTGTCAAGCAGCCTGCCTGACCCCATTGACAGAAGAATAAGCATATGCTACATTTAGACATCTTTTTTATTCTTAAGATACTTAAAAAATACGGATATAAAGGGAAATAAATGTTTGCTGTGATTAAAACTGGCGGAAAACAGTTCCGGGTGCAAGTCGGAGACATACTGAATGTCGAAAAACTTGATCTAGAAGAAGGTAAAAAGGTCACATTTGACAGCGTTCTTCTTATCGAGGATGACAAGAATATTCTTATCGGGACTCCGGTTGTCGAAAAAGCTCAGGTTGTCGGCGAAGTTATGGAAAATTTCAAGGATAAAAAAGTCCTCGTGTTTAAGAAAAAAAGGCGAAAACAGTACCGCAAAACGACAGGACATCGCCAGCTGTTGACGCGTATCAAGATTGAAGAGATCGTCTCTGGAGTGGAATCTCCCAAAAAAAAGGTGCCAGCGACAAAAAAGCTCAAACCAGAAGAAGAACTGAAAAAGCTCGAGGCTGAAGTTGTCAAAAAGAAACCAACGGTAAAAAAAGAAGAGCCAAAAACGGTCAAGCCAGAAAAGTCGGAAAAAAAGGTGGAGCCCAGGAAGGCCGAAACAAAGAAAGCCGAGCCCAAAAAAGCAACGCCCGCAAAGCCAGAGGCGAAACCCACCAAAAAGGTTATCCCGAAAAAAAAGACACAGGCAGAAAAACCGGCTGTGAAAAAGGCGACTTCAAAGACAAAGAAAACAACCTCAAAGAAGGAGAAATAGAATGGCTCATAAAAAATCAGGTGGAAGTGCGAAGAACGGAAGAGAAAGCCATTCCAAAAGACTGGGTGTCAAACGGCACGACGGCCAGTTTGTCAAGGCAGGATCCATTCTGATCCGGCAGAGAGGCACCCCGTTCAATCCCGGAGAGAATGTGGGCAGAGGAAAAGATGACACTCTTTTTGCTTTGTCAACAGGAAAAGTTCTTTTCGAGACACGGGGAAAGAAAAAGAAATTTGTCTCAGTCATACCTGCCTAGGGGGATCTAACTCCACATAACATGTTCGTTGACCAGGTCAATGTTACTCTCTGGGCCGGAAATGGTGGCCATGGATGTTTAAGCTTCCGGAGGGAAAAGGGGATACCCAAAGGCGGCCCGGACGGGGGCCGTGGTGGAAATGGAGGGAACATATTCTTCGTTTCTGATAAAAACCTCAACACTCTAGCCTACTTACGGTATCATCCGATAAACAAAGCCAAAAAAGGCGCTCACGGAGAGGGAGGAAATCGTCGGGGGAGAAACGGGGACGATGTGTTCCTTAAGGTCCCTGTGGGAACAATAGTCAGAGAAAAGGATAAAAAGAAAGTTCTGTTCGATTTCGTCCAGGATAACCAGAAATTTCTTGCCGTTGAAGGTGGAAAGGGAGGAAGGGGAAATGCCTCCTTCGCTACTTCAACAAGGCAGACGCCCAAGTTTCGTGAAGAAGGTAAACCGGGTGAAAAAAAAGACCTGACCTTAGAACTCAAGCTCATTGCCGATGTGGGGCTTATCGGATTCCCGAATGTCGGCAAATCTACTCTTATTTCTAAAATTTCCGCGGCAAGGCCTGTGATCGCAGATTATCCGTTTACCACTCTGGTGCCCAATCTTGGAGTTGTCGATATAGATGAGTTCCGGAGTTTTGTTGTGGCGGATGTTCCCGGTTTGATCGAAGGCGCTCATCTAGGCCATGGATTGGGCGCAAAATTTCTCAGACATGTACAACGAACCAAGATTCTGGTGCATCTTATCGATGTGTCTCCCTACTCCAACCGGGATCCTGTCCAGGATTATTCAACCGTTATTGAAGAGCTCAAAGCATTTGATGACAGTCTAGTCAGAAGACCTCAACTTCTGGTGGCCAACAAGATCGACATTCTGGGAGAAGAAATCCATAGGGTGGAAAAGATAAAATCTCTTGCCCGGAAACTGGGCCTTCCGTTTTTTGCCATATCTGCTCTGAAAAGGGAGGGAATCAGGGAATTGATCATAGCAATGACTAGAGAGTTGGACGCACAGAGTGTCCAAGAAGAAAAATCATGAAAAAAGAGAGAATCGGGATATTTGGGGGGACGTTCAATCCCATCCATAATGGCCATGTGAAAGCAGTTCTGGAAGTCCAGAAGACATTTTTTCTAGACAAGGTGTTAATGATTCCTTCCTACATCCCGCCGCATAAAGGAGCACCTGATGTTGCCCCTCCTTCAGACCGGCTGCAAATGGTTAAACTGGCGGTGGCGTCTTATCCTCAGTTTGTTCCCTCTCCTATTGAGATAGAGGCCAAGGGAAAATCCTATTCCATATTAACCCTGGCAAAGCTTAAACAACAATTTCCCGACGCTGCGATGTTTTTTATTTTGGGTGTGGATGCTTTTTTAGAAATTGATACCTGGCGCGAATATAAAAAAGTTCTGGAACAGTGCCATTTCATCGTCATCAGCCGTCCTGGATACGATCTGAATGAGGCCAAAAAGCCCTTGGGAGGGAATTACGCAGAAAGGATGGTCCCGGTTTTAGAGACCACCAAACTGGACAAAGCGATGCTGCATCCTTACAAAATTTTTCTGTTGTCCATAGATGCTCTGGACATGGCCTCTAAAGATATCAGAAAAAAAATAAAAATGGGAAAATCCATAGCCGGCCTTGTGGTTGAGCCTGTGGAGGAATACATTCAAATAAACAAGCTTTATCAGTGAGGGAAATGAGTAAAGAAATGCCGAACAAACTGGATAAAAGGAGCCTTGCCAAACATGTGAAGATGTCCATAAAAGCAAGCCGGGAAAAAAAAGCAGAGCATATCGTAGTTCTAGATTTGCGGAATGTATCCTCTTTCACGGACTACTTCGTTATCATGCAGGGAAATTCTACTAGGCAGAACATGGCCATCTATGAGAGCATCGAACAAAAATTGAAAAAGGAAAACATCAAGCCCTTGAGCATAGAAGGCCGCAAAAATGCGGAATGGATCCTGATGGATTATGGGTATTTTATCATCCACATTTTTTCTAAAGAGGCCAGAGAATATTATTATCTGGAAAAACTCTGGGGAGATGCTCCCAGGGCGGATTACTGATCTTTTTATTTTTAAAAAAAAATATTGACTTTTTCCCTTGGAATCATTATTTTTTATGGACAATTTTAGGAAAAATGTTATGAGGATAAAAATCGTATGGCCGGGAAAAACCCGTGACCAAAACATAATGGATCTCCAGAATGCTTATCTCGAGAAAATAAACAAGCTTGAAAGGTGCGAATTGATCGAGACCAAAGAAGCTCGCGGATTAGCAGAACGGATGGAAAAGAAAATATTGGCAATAGAGGCCAATGGGCTCGAAAAACACATGAAAGACGATTATATTATCTGCCTGTTTGATAAAGGAAAAGAAATGCATTCTGAGGAATTTGCTCATTTTCTTCAAGAAAAAAAAGCGAATTCTGTGCACACGATTACATTTATCGTGGGAGGCTTTTTAGGTTTGGCAGACGGGATTCTGAAGAGAGCCCATTTCTTATTGTCTTTATCCAAAATGACTTTTTCCCATGAGTTGACCCGGATTGTTCTCCTTGAGCAAATTTATCGTTCTTTAACCATCATGCATAGAAGGCAGTATGCCAAATAGGGGGGGAAATTGAACAAGAAAGAGAAAGAAAAATATAAAAAGAGACTCTTAGAGAAAAAACAAGAGATCGTTGATGTCCTCAGTGAAGTCTATAACGAGACTATAGAAGCGGAAAACGCGGGGATTGTCATGGATATGGCGGATAAAGCAGAGAGTTCTTATACAAAAGAATTCCTGTTGAATCTTTCGGATACTGAGCGAAAACAGTTGCAGCTGATTGATGCTGCATTGGATCGGATTGAAAAATGCAACTATGGTATTTGCCAGGCATGTCAAGTTCAAATTGGCAAGAAAAGATTGGATGCTGTGCCTTGGGCTCCCAATTGTATCGATTGCCAACAAAAAGCTGAGGAAGAGTCTGCTTGAGGTTTCCTCTCCAAAAAAAAATTGGTTCTTATCTAAAGCTAGCCGAGCTTATCTTTTTTCCATCTGTGTGTGAATTATGTTCTCGTTTGCTCGAGTTCCCCGATGAAAGGATTATCTGCCGTTCCTGTCTCCAGAGATTAAAACCCCGCCGAACTTCCTTCTGTCTCTGCTGTGGAAAATTTTTTGATGATTCGGGGGAACCTCATTTTTGTCGGCAGTGTGTTCTGCTGAGGCCTTTTTTTTCTGTGCATCGTTCATGTGGCCTGTATTTTGGGAGCTTAAAGGACACCATTATTCTGTTTAAATACCGTGGCTATCGTGTTCTCGGCAAAGCGTTGGCCACATTTGCTCTCCAGGCCTTGGGAAGAGAAGAGTCCTTGTGGTGGGGAGTGGATAACATTATTCCTGTCCCGCTCTTTCCCGAAAAACAAAAAAAAAGGGGTTTTAATCAAGCATCGGTACTGGCAAAGGAATTGGCCAGACAAAAAGATATTGAGCTGATTGAAGGCCAGCTTATCAAAGTGAAAAGGACTCCTCCCCAGACATCACTCGAGGCGTCAGATCGGCGTAAGAATCTAAAAGGGGCTTTTAAAGTTGTCCATGATCAAGGGATCAAAGGAAAAACGGTTCTTCTTGTAGACGATGTTTATACGACAGGATCAACCCTTCAGGAGTGCAGTTTAGTGCTGATGAAAGCAGGTGCTTTGGAGGTCAAGGCTCTCACGATCGCTCAGGCCTGATCCCTTCCGCTAGGGGATAAAAAAAGCGCCTGGATCGACGATCAACTGATCACAGGTGCTCGATGCAGAAAAGTTTGGGCCATTTTTTTACTGGTCTATATGCCTCGGAACTGTGAATGATCTTTAAAAGGAGCCATAGGACCGTTCGATCCTGTTTAAAAATCTTAGTATGTGATTGTCAAGAATGTTGTCCCTTTTTCGAAGATCTGGATGAATTACGGCCTAGTTTAAGGTCATAGAGATTTTTTCTGTCGGCCCGAGACAAGGAGTGTCAATTCTCCTTTCAATGGCTTTTTTTCCAGAATTTTCAGCAGTTCTGTTGTATTTCCTCGAATAAATTCTTCATGTACCTTCGTCAATTCCCTTGCTATTACAACTCTCCTTTCACCCAAGGTTTCTTGGATGATTTTCAGGAAAGTGGGTAATTTCCTCGAAGGAAGATAAAAAATCAGAGTTGCGGATTCGTCTTTCAAAGATTCGAGCGACTTTCGTGAAGCCTCCTTTTTTGGGGAAGGAAATCCAAAAAATTGAAACCTGTGGATGGGCAATCCGGCTGCCGATAGAGCTGTCGTTAAGGCCGAGGGGCCCGGGATAGGAATAATCTTGATCCCTTGGGCCAACGCTTCTCTGATCAAAGGAAAACCCGGGTCAGCTATGCCCGGAGTTCCTGCATCGGAAACCAAAGCCACATCCTTTCCCTGCTTGAGAAAACCGATGATCTTAGGGATTCTTTTTTGTTCTTTGGGGTGGAAGTAGCTCAACAGCCTTTTTTTGATGTTGTATTTATTCAGTATTTTTATTGTCTGACGGGTGTCCTCGCATGCTATAACAAAAACGTCCTCGAGTATTTTCAAAGCTCTGATAGATATGTCATCGAGGTTGCCGATAGGAGTAGCAACGATGAATAATCTACCGCTTGTTTTGTGGATTGGTTCCTCCAGGTTATCTGTCTCGATCATAGGGATACAGGAAGTCGTGTCCGACTGTTCGTGCAGATATCTTGGGAATGGAAGGCAAATGCCGTTTGAATTCCGAGCCTTTAATCAATCCGATGATTTTTTCCACATCCTGTTTGGGAAATCCTTCAGAGATCACCTCTTTTTTCGATTTTCTCAAATCGGCCAGCTGATAAAGGATCTTATCGATTTTGGCATAGCTGAGACCGAGCTCGCCTTCGTCCGTCTGGCCTGTCCATAATCCTGCGGTTGGTTTTTTCTTGAGTATTTTTTCGGGTATCTTAAGGTGGCGGGCTAACTGACGAATTTGTGTTTTGTACAGGTCTCCCAAAGGATTGAGAGCACAGGCCATGTCTCCGTGGATCGTGCCGTATCCTAACAGCAATTCCGTCTTGTTGCTGGTTCCCAGTATAAGGGCCTTTTCCCTTTCCGAAAAATCGTACAGGATGGACATCCTCTCTCTCGCCATCTTGTTCCCTTTCAGGATCCGATTGTCAGTCGGGTGTTTTGTGTAGTAGGCATCCACCATCGGAGAGATATCTATGACATGGGATTTTAGTTTCAATCGATGGGCAATGTCCGTCGCATCCTGCACATCCCTGCCGTAAGTATTCTTATAGGGCATGATAAGGACAATAACATTTTTCGGGCCGAGAGCCCGAATGGCTAAATGGGTACAAACGGTTGAGTCCAAACCCCCCGATAGGCCGAGAATTCCTTTTGTAAAATGAAATTTGGATAATTCCTCTTTGATGAACCGCGTGAGCAATTTTTCGGCAAATGCGGGATTAATCTTCATATTTTGCCACGATCCTTTTGAAAGCTTCTAAAGTGACTTCTGGTTTTTCGTCTCGCCGGTATGGCCGGTATTTCCGAAATCGGCGAATCTCCTCCAAATCGATATTTTTCACCAGGAAATCTTCGTCCACATACGGGGATTTGGCGACCAGTTGGCCTCCAGGATTGTAGATGAAAGAACCCCCGGCAAAGGATTTTCCGTCTTCGAATCCTACCCTGTTGCAGTAGATCACAAAGGATTGAAAAAAGCGGGAAACAGCCTCTCCCATCAGTTCCCACATCCGGGCGGAGGCATAACCTTCATCATCTGAAAATCCCCGTCCAGGGGCTGCGCTGATGGCGATAATGAGCTCTGAACCGCCCACAAAAAGGAGATAACTGGAGCTGATATGCAAAAAATCATAACAGATAAGCATTCCGGCCTTTCCGAAGGGAGTGGGAAATGTATGGAAATTTTTTCCTTGGCCGAAGAATTTTAATTCCTCGAACATCCCGTAAGTCGGCAAATATATCTTTCGGTGGATATGGGATATTTTCCCTTGAGAGAAAAATGCGGCTGAATTCACCAATAGTCCTTTTTCCTTTTCTTCCACAAATCCCACGACAAAAGATATCTCGCGGCTGAGGCCTTTGAGTTTTTTAAAAAGAGGATCGGTATGAGGATCGAGGGCAATCTCCTCCACCATATCTTTTAGGGTATATCCTGTGAGACTTAGTTCAGGGAATATCAGGAGGTCCACGTTTTTCTTTTTGGCTTTTTGGATATAATCGATATGCATGCGGAAGTTTTGATCGATATCTCCCAACTTGGGGCTAATTTGTGCCAATGCGATTTTCATAGTGAAAAAATTATCACAATTTATCCTGCTTTGCAATTTCCTTCTGATGGAATTCATGGTTTATTCTTGAAAATTGCCGATGATCTATTATATAGTAGATTCCCATTGAAGGTTTTGTCATGGAACATATAGGCCTCTACTTAAAAGATATCTATTTCCAAAAAAATAGAGGAAGGCTGTCTTTCCATTCCCAGAATTTCCAAAAGTATCTTTTTTTTCAGGAGGGATTCCTTGTGTATGCCAAAACAAACAACCCTCTTGAGTTGCTGGGCGAGGTGTTATTCAGGTTAGGTAAGCTCTCCAAAGAAGATTTCGACAAGATCGATGAGTATATCGAACCCAAGAAATCGATCGGTTCGGTTTTACTCGAGAATGGTCTTATCACCAAAGAAAGTCTGGAGGAAGGTTTAGTCTACCAAATGAGAGAGATTGTGTTGAATATGTTTTCTGTTTTTGGTGCGGAGTTCCGGTTCCAGGACAAGTCCGATTTTGATGAGCAAGTGTTCGATGCAAAATTGAAGGTTCCTGTCTTGATCGAAGAAGGCATAAGGGGAATGAAACATAATCCTAGCCTCAAAACTTTTTTGGCAAAAAAGACACCCACTCCCAAATCGATCGATTTTTATCTGCGTTTGAATAAGGAAGAAAGAGAGTTGAACGATTTGATCAAAGGAGAAGCCACAGCTGAGGAATTACTGACCTCTTCGAACTCGAATCCCGATTTTTTCTGGAAAAGCCTGTATCTGCTGTATTGCCTGAACTTGGTCGATTTTAAAGATGGAAAAGAAAAAAAAGCTCCTTCTCTAGAAAAAAAAGAAAAAACAGAACCTGGGGTGACAGGAGAAGAAAAACTTGCGGAAGTATTCGACTTCCACAATAATTTGGAAAACCTCAATTATTACCAGATCCTGGATGTGATCGATGGCGTTTCCCAGGAAGATATCAAAAAGAGTTATTTTCGGTTAGCGAGAAAGTTTCACCCCGACTTTTTTAGCCGAGAGTTACCTTTGGAATCAATCCAGAAAATCGATAATGTGTTTGACCAGATCACGAAAGCCTACCAGACTCTCAGCGATGAAAAAAGGAAAAGTGAGTATGACAAAAAAATAAGCGCTTCTCCCGGTGATGACAGGAAAAATCTAACCAAGGAAGCGGAAAAAAGGTTTCGCCAGGGAAAAACCCTGTTCAACCAAGGAAGATTCGATGAAGCCCTTGTTTTCCTGGAGCAATCTGTCAGGCTCTCGCAGGATAAGGCGAGCTATTTCATGTTGCTGGCCATGACCCAAGCGAAGCTTCAGATCTACCGGAAGGAAGCGGAGCAAAACTTCATCCGGGCCACTAGATTGGAACCGTGGAATGCAGAAGCTTTAGTCGGGTTGGGAGTTCTGTACAAAAAAGAAGGCATGCATATCAAAGCAAAAAAACAGTTTGAGAGAGCGTTGCAGCTAGATTCTGATCACAAGATTGCCCTGAAGGAATTGAGGGGAGATGAAAAAACACGAGGGAAAATCAACTTCAAGGATTTGAAATTCAAAGACTTGATGGATGTATTTAGCAAAAAAAAGAAATAACCCGAATAATCCAGGTTCCTGAATTATTTATAAAAAGTACCGATGAGTTCTTGGAACTGGGATTCATCCAGGATCTGCACGCCCAAACTTCTTGCTTTTTGTAACTTTGATCCTGGGGCTTCTCCGACGATGACATAGCTGGTTTTGCTGCTTACAGAGGAAACTACCTGTCCGCCGAGGTTCTGGATGATTGCGGTTGCTTCTTCTCGTGTGAAGCGGGAAAGCTTTCCGGTCAAAATGAATGTCTGACCAGCCAAGAGTTTTCCTCCCTCTTCTAATCCTTTTCTGTCTGCGAAATTGAGTCCTGCCTGTTTTAATCGTTTGAGGAGCTCGATATTTTCGGGTTGATCGAAGAAAAAAACGACGCTTTCGGCCACCTTTGGACCCACATCTTGGATTTGGAGCAATTCTTCGCAACCTGCCCGAGCTAAAGTATCGACACTCTTGAAATGTGTGGCCAGTGCTTGGGCTGTTCTCTCTCCTACAAATCTAATCCCGAGTGCAAAAATCAAACGAGCAACATCTCTGTCTTTGGATTGTTCGATCTCGTCCAGCAGATTCTGTGAACTTTTTGGACCCATTCTTTCCAGATCTATCAGTCCCTCGATCCGCAGGTTGTATATATCTGGTATGTGCTTCACAAGATTGTTCGACATAAGCTGATGGACGATCGCATCCCCTAGTCCTTCGATGTTCATCGCCCTCCGCGAGGCATAATGGAGGAGGGACTCTCGCAATTTTGCTGGACACGAGGGATTTGTGCATCGGGAAACCGCTTCTCCTTCTGGATGGAAAGCGGCAGCATGACAGACCGGACATTCTGTAGGGAACAGGAATGGGTGCTCCTTTCCCGTTCGTTTCTCCCTCATCACAGAAACCACTTTGGGAATAACATCGCCGCTCCGTTCGATCAGAACGGTATCTCCGATCCGGATATCTTTTTTTTTGATTTCACCCTCGTTATGCAGAGTAGAACGGCTAATGGTTATTCCCGAGAGCTTCACGGGTTCTAAAATGGCCACAGGAGTCAAAGCTCCTGTCCTTCCGACCTGAATCAGGATGTCTTTTATTTTTGTTGTTGCCTGCCGGGCAGGAAATTTGAATGAAATGGCCCATCGCGGAAACTTAGCTGTGCTGCCAAGAAGAGTTTGATGCCTTGTCGAGTTCACCTTGATAACGATACCATCAACATCATAATCCAGGCTGTCTCTTTGTTCCTGCCATTTTTGATAAAAAATCAGAACTTCTTCCATTGAAAAACAGAGCTTCGAATGGGGATTTGTTTTAAAATGAAATCTTTTCAGAACATCCAAATTTTCAGATTGACTGGCTTTTTCCTTCCCGTCGAGAAAAACAGAATAAAGAAACATATCCAAACCTCTTTGGGCAACTTCTTTAGGATCGAGCAAACGGATCGATCCTGCTGCAGCGTTTCTGGGATTGGCGAATAGTGGCTCTCCCTCCTTTTCCCGTTCCTGATTGATCCTGTGAAAGGAGGAGAAAGGCAGATAGATTTCCCCTCTGGCCTCGACATCTTGGGTTGTGTCGAGAGTAAGGGGTAGGCTTTTGATTGTTTTGACGTTGGCCGTTACATCATCCCCTCGGATGCCGTCTCCTCGGGTTACTGTCTGGAAAAATTTTCCGTTGCGGTAGATTATGGCTATCCCCAGCCCATCGATTTTTAGTTCCGCCTCATACTCGATCTTTTCTGAGGGAAAAATTTTTTTGATCCTTCCTTCGAATTCCCTCAATTCCTGCGCATTGTAGCAGTTGTCCAGGCTGAGCATTGGCATGGAGTGTTCGACGGAAGCGAATCCCTCGAGGGGTTGTTCGCCAACCCTCTGCGTGGGAGACTCGGGCGTGATCAGATCTGGGAATTCCTGCTCCAGTTTTTCCAGCTCTTTTACCAGGAGATCGAATTCATAATCGGAAATTTGGGGGTCGTTATCCACATAATATTTTTTCTCATGGTATTGTATGTCTTGTCTTAAGTTTTTTATCTTTTGGACGGCTTTTTGTTTGGTAAGAGGCTTGTTCATCATTGTTCGCCTCCTATTTTAAAAAAAATAGAAGAAGAACACAATTTTTGCTTGGTTCGTGATGTCAAAAGCAACCCGAGCAAATATGGAATGAAGAAGGTCACAAATAACCTGGCTTATTCACGAGCCGAGGTTGCTGTAGATGCGAGGCGTGACCTATGCAGCTGTGGTTGTCCACCGCAAATGGGTCACAACAAAGCAGATGCAGTAAGATCGGTTCGCCCGAAGGGTAAAAAACGTCGATGCCGATCCAGCTAACCCTAACCTTAAGGTTTATGTAAACTCGAAAGAATGGTACTCTTAAAAATGTTTTGTTGTTATTTGCAGCAATGTCAGTATAAGTTCCTGACATTGTTGAAGCAAAAAAAGCATCGAAGTTTTTTATGAATAGTTCAGGCTATTGGATACCCAGTCTCTGTTTGGCCTTTTCGAGAAGCTGCTGGAACCCTTGTAAAGCAGCTTGAGTTTCGGCTTCCAATCTTTTGATAG
>DAOWCB010000259.1 GCA_030633795.1 Candidatus Aminicenantota bacterium
TGACCGTATCCTGGATGAAAGCACTGTAGCGATTGAAGGCGTAATTCACCATATAATCTCTGTTCAGCCAGGCCTCCCACCATTCCCCGTTGGGGAGGGTGTCATCAGGCCCCCAATAATTCAAGGTAAGGTTGCCTTCGTAATAATCGTGAGTGGTTGTCGTTGCAGTCACATAGTCCACGCCGCATTTGAATTCGTGGTCTCCACCCAATACATCTTCGGCAAAATAAATCACGCTGAAATTTGCGTTGATCTGATCCCTGTCGGTTCCGTATTCATCGATGTTGCCAGACAAATAGTAGCTGGGATAATACGCTTGAACCAAATAATTGCCCGATCCATCGGCCGTCCTTTCGCCTTGGACCGGTACGAGTGTGAACGGACCTCCCATGAAACTCGCTTTGGCGTTGAGGTACAGGTCTCCTACGATGTACTCCAGCTCTCCCTTGTAGAAAGAACTGGGGCCGACCTGGTTCCACAAGGTATCGGTATCTTGTTGTGTGTAACCCACCGCCGCCCGGTTCCACTTTTGTTTGTTGTCATATTCGCCGAAAAAGTTTAATTTGAGGTTCGGCGTGATCTGAAAATCCATTCTTCCGTATCCCGAAACCAACCAGGTCCGGTCCGATTCACCAGAGAGGGTTAGGGCATCTATGTCCTGAACTCCCCATGATAGGTAAAACCAAAGTTTGTCCCTGACAAGCGGGCCGCCAAAATTGGCGCCATACTGATACAGCCTGTTGATACCGGCCGCCGAATACCCCAAGTCTGCCAGATCATCGGGAACATTATCGGCCTGCCAGGCATTTCTCTCCAAGTCAAGAAAAAATGTCCCGCTGTAAGCGTTGCCGCCTCTTTTAGAAATCAGGTTGATCTGAACACCTCCAGTTTGGGCCCGGATGTCATTATTGCCGTAGTTGATCTGAACTTCTTCGTAGCTGGAAATGTTGACATAAGCAGGAGCTGCCCCTAAAGCCGAATTGTCCGTAATGTTGGCGCCATCGATGCCCCAGGTATTGTCATCCTCCGAGGAACCATGGCCGAAATAAGAAGATTGCTGTCCAGCCTCATTTCCTCCGACATCTTCCCGGTCGATAAGCACGCCCGGGATCAGGGACATGATCACCCAAGGATTTCGCGCAGTGGGCAATCCCATGATCATCTCTTCCCCGATATTCACGCCGACCTGCGCCCTTTTGGTGTCGATGACAGGAGCCTGTCCGATAACGACGATCTCCTCTGTGATATCAGACATTTGCATCGTGATATCGAGATTGAGATCTCTTCCGAACACAACGACCAGCTTATCTCTGATCAAGGTATTAAATCCATTCAATTCAAACTTAAGGGCATAATCACCGGCAACCGGGAGATTCAAGAACCGGTAATTTCCTTTGTCTGAGGAAACAACCGACATCGTCGCGATCTTGGATCCCGCCAATGTCACACTGACACCAGGTATCGGTACACCATCGGCATCCTTCACCGCACCTTTGATAGCTCCGAACTCCTGGGCCGAAACAAAAACCGCAATAAGAAAAAAAATCATAAGCAATATGATTAATCGTTTCATTTCCCTCTTGCCTCCTTCTTTTAAATTTTTTCTCTAGAGCGAATCCCCAATTTAACGATTCTCACCTCCTTTCTGTAATTTCTAATTCCTTTTGAGCAATAAATGTGCCATGAGCTTCCCACCCCCGCATGATAAAAAAAAATCCTTTCCTTTTGTCCGATATTTAGGCATAAAGGAGAGAGAAAGCAAGGCAATATTAGTGGAAGTTATTGAAAACAGATAGGATAGAGGTAGCATGCAATAATTTGTCTAATTTTCATACAAATGGAGGGTTTTTTCGTCCCTGTCCTGGCTCTGTATTTTATATTTATTTATTTTTTCTACCAGTGTTTGAAGGGTGATTCCCAGTATCCTCGCAGCATCGTTCTGGTTCCAACGTGTGTACCTCAAAACTCTCACGATATAATCTTCTTCCATGTGATCGAGGGATTCCAACGGCGCAGGAATAATTTTCCCACACCTGCGAATCATGAGGGGTAGGTCTTGTGGTTGGATACTCTTTCCATCCCCCAAAACTACAGCACGATCAATACAGTTTTTCAACTCCCTCACATTGCCCGGCCACAAGTAGGATTTAAGCAGTCTTTTCGCCCTGATAGATATTTTCTTCACTCTGCCGTTAGCAAAATGTTCTGCGAGAGGAATGATGTCTTCCTTTCTCTCTCTCAGCGGGGGCAATTTGATTTTCAACACACTCAGACGATAATAGAGATCTTGGCTAAAACGCCCTGCTTTAATGATATGATCCAGGTTTTTTTTTGTGGCCGCGATGATACGGAAATCATTCTCCTCCAGAATTGGCAGGATCTTTGCTTGAAAGCCCAAGTTCGTTTCCCCGATCTCATTCAGATAAATTGTGCCCCTTTGAGCGATTTGGTTGAACACATCCATTTCTGTCGGTTCCTCAGGAATGACCGCACAATTTATAGGGATGAAAGGCTGGCCGCGTCGAGAGGAAAGCGCATGGATAACCTTTGCGACCAGCCTCTTCCCTGTCCCAGTCTCACCTTCGATCAGAACCGAGATATCCGTGGGAGCAGTCTTTTCGATAATCCTGTGTATCCCATCGAGTTTTCCCCACAAAATATTAGGCGAAATGTCCATATCCTTCATCCTGACAATCTTTGCAGGAAGAGGGAGACTCCGGAGAGCCTCCCTCAGAGGGGTAAAGAATTGGGTTGGTTAAATAACGATCTCAGCACCAAGGTAAATAATCCTCGGTAGTACAAACTTAAGCGGATCTCGGGAATTGTGATCCGTTGATTGCTTTCTTTTGGAAAATCTCCTTCCACGACAACAGTCTCATCTTTCGCCCGCAGTGGCAAATCGATATCCCATGAAATCGATTCCCCAGCCGAAACAACAATCCCACTATGTACAACGTGTTGTAATCCTGCGAAAATAAATGTCAACTCATAGGTGCCGTGAGAAAGGCAGGGAAATCCGTACATGCCCGATGCATTGGTTACAGCCTCGATCTCCGGCAAATCGAGTGAGGGAGACCTGAGGAGGACGATTACTCCACGGAGATTATCCCCTTCAGGAGTTCTAACGACCCCGCTGATAGCACAGTTCTGGCTTGCTTGGGAAAACGCAAATCCAGCAATCATTAGACCAGCTATAAAAAAAATAAGAACTTTTTTACCCATTTTATACCTCCTCTCTATCCTGAACTATTCATCGGCATTTTTTGCCCTTCAGGCGAGTCGATCTTAACGCATATGTGAATTTCATCTCATTCATACCTATTAAAGCAAATTTTGTGCCAGATGTACCTCTCCTCCTTCATGTGTGACGAATATTGCATAAAAAAAGTGAGTTATATGGGGAAACCGGAA
>DAOWCB010000188.1 GCA_030633795.1 Candidatus Aminicenantota bacterium
AAGCCCCAAAAGCGCTTCTCGAGAAGAAATATCCGTTGGATTTCTGCAGCTGGTGGCTGAGCATGAATACTCTAGTACTCGATCCGAAGACTATCTGTGTTGAAGCCAGTGAGATTCCTACCATGAAGTTATTCGATAAATATGGCTTTGAAGTCGTTCCAGTTCCGTTCTATAAAGTTTCACCATTTGGAGGCGGACTTCACTGCTGTACGGCAGATGTTTACCGGGAAGGGACCTGTTAAGATTTTTTCCCGAAGCAGATTGAAGGTTTCTAACCTGGAGTTCTAGGATGAATGACCCAAAAAAAGTATTGGAAAATACAGTCAACCGATGTCGGGAAAAAAACATCATCATCCCGACCTATGAGGAAATGGCTCACCCCGAAAAAATCCCTCAGGGCATCAAGGACGAGCTTAGAGAGATCGGCCTTTGGGATCTCCATTCTCGGAATCTATTCAGGATAACATGGAAAAACGAACCTGTAAAATTTGGGGGAGAGTATGGTGAGGTTAATTTTTTGGAGATTCCTTCTGAATTGTCGGGAGTAAAAGCCCGGATAATGATCCTTATCGGAAAGTATTTCCCCACCGGCTCCCATAAGGTCGGAGCCACATTCGGACCGCTGGTAGAAAAGCTGGTAAGAGGAGCCTTTGACCCCACAAGGCAGATGGCATTATGGCCTTCCACTGGAAATTACTGCCGCGGAGGTGCATACGTTTCTTACCTTCTGGCCAGTCCAAGCATAGCGGTTCTTCCCGAAGGAATGTCGAGAGAACGATTCGAATGGTTGAAAAAAATCGGTGCTGAAATTCATGCCACCCCAGGTTCTGAAAGCAATGTAAAAGAGGTTTATGACAAGACTTTCGAGCTTAAAAGGGAAAGGCCGGATGAGATCGTTGTCCTCAATCAGTTTGATGAAATTGGAAATGCTATCTGGCATTATGTCTGCACTGGTCAGGCGATAGAAGAGGTTTATAAGAGCCAAAAAGATGACGATCAAAGGTTGGCTGCACTTTTTCTGACACAAGGATCCACAGGGACCTTGGGTTCGGCTGACTATCTCCGGGAAAAATTTCCCCTGCTAAAGGTTTGTGCCGGAGAGGCTTTACAATGTCCAACACTTCTTTACAACGGATATGGCGCACATAGAATCGAGGGGATCGGAGACAAACATGTGCCCTGGATTCATAATCTGAAGAACATGGATATGGTAGCCGGTATCGATGATGAGTGCTGCATGAGAATTGTCCGGCTTTTTAATGAACCTGAAGGGATAGAATTTCTCAAATCCAGAGGGATTCCAGACGAGTCAGTAAAGAAACTAGAACTCATGGGAATTTCATCGATTGCGAACCTGGCAGGTGCCATAAAAATGGCGAAATATTACGAAATGAACAAAAACGATATGGTTTTCACCATCGCCACAGACTCCATGGAACTCTACCAGTCCAGGTTACAAGAATTGAGGAAAGAACAAGGGGATTACACAGATAAGCAGGCAGCAATTGATTTTGAAAGCTGCTTGATGAGCCTCACCACAGACCATATGCAGGAATTGAGTTACTGGGATAAAAAGAGAATCCACAACCTCAAATACTTCACATGGGTTGAACAATTGGGAAAGGATGTCGAAGAACTGGATAAACAATGGTATGATGAAAATTACTGGAAGGAAAAATATCTATCTTACACAGAATGGGACTCACTTATCCGAGAATTTAACGAAAAAACAGGTTTGCTAGAGAAATATTGAAAAAAATGAATCTAAATAACAACAAAACAAAATCATCTCAAATTGGCCTTGCCCGACGACTCGGACTTTTTGACTCGACAATGGTCATGGTGGGTATTGTCATAGGATCAGGCATATTCCTCACAACAGGAATCATAGCCAAAAGTATCTCCTCGGCCGGTCTCATCCTGCTTGCCTGGCTTGTCGGAGGGCTTCTGACCTTAGCGGGAGCGTTGACCTATGCTGAACTTGGAGCGGCTATGCCCGAGGCTGGAGGACAATATGTCTATCTCAGAGAAGCCTACGGGCAGATGTCCGGATTTTTATTCGGATGGATTCTGTTTCTTGTCTATATGACCGGTGGTATCGCCGCTCTCGCGCTGGCATTTGGCGAGTATGTTGGCAACTTCTTCCCATCCCTGGGGACAGAGCATACTATTCTGGCTCTGAATGTCCCATTCTTCCAGGATTCGTTACATTATTCTCTTTCAGCAGGCCAGATCACTGGAATCACTGCTATTATCATATTGTCCATTATTAATTTTATTGGCGTCGGCCTAGGTAAGTCCATTCAAAATCTGTTCACCGTTATCAAAATAGGAACCCTCGCTGCCATCATCATCCTGGGTTTTGCCATCGGGAAAGGTGCTCCCCCTGAGATGGCGTTGAATCCTGCGGGCCTGGACTTTGGAAGTATCATTATCGGCTTCGGCGTTGCTCTGGTTGCTATTTCTTGGGCATTTGACGGCTGGAACAACGTCAATTTCATAGCTGGCGAGATTAAAAACCCCAAACGAAACCTTCCCTTAGCCCTCATCCTTGGAACGTTGGGAATCACTATTCTTTATGTCTTGGTCAATTATATCTACCTTTATGCTCTCCCCATGCAAGAAACCATCGGAGTTGTACGAATAGCAGAAAAGGCAACAGGAGCTCTATTTGGTTCTTCCACAGGTGCTCTTATTTCCGCGCTTGTTATTGTATCGGTATTTGGCGCCCTTAACGGCTCAATCATGGCTGGACCACGCGTTTATTACGCCATGGCAAAGGACGGTCTTTTCTTCCGGAAGGTGGCCCATGTCCATCCCCGTTTCCGGACTCCAGGATTTTCCATCCTTATTCAGGCAATTTGGGCCTCCATTCTCACGCTTCTTGGTACATTTGAACAGATCTTTACCTTTGCCATGTTTATCGCCATAGCTTTCTGGGTTGCAGCAGCGGCATCCGTGTTCACACTCAGGAAAAAACGCCCCGACCTGCCACGGCCCTACAAAACCTGGGGCTACCCGATTGTACCTGCTGTCTTTATTATCGCATCCTGCGGAATTCTTCTTAACACACTGCTGGAAAAACCGGTTGAAGCAATGGCAGGACTTCTGTTGACAGCCCTAGGAATACCAGCTTATTTTTACTGGAAGCGAGGATTGAAAAACGGAAACACCAAAAAGCGAGAGAAAGTATAAACACATAAGAAAAGGAGCATCATGATGAAAAAAGTCCAATATTTAATCTTTGCGTGTTTAACAATAGTGGTATTCTCTTTCACTTCAAGCTGCAATCAGACTGCTGTTCGTTACGACATTCTCATATTAAATGGAAGAATCATTGATGGAACCGGGGATTCCAGCTTTCATGGAGACATAGCTATAGTTGGAGACACTATTGTGGCTATGGGCGATCTTTCAGGAAAAACGGCAGCTAAAATAATCGATGCTGAGGGATTGGCCGTTGCCCCCGGATTCATTGATATGCATACCCATTGTGATGAGGGATTAGGTCAAGTTGACTTCAATGTGAACCTGAATTACCTCATCCAGGGAACAACCACGGTTGTGACTGGGAACTGTGGTGATGGGACATTCAAAATTGCTGAGCTCAAAGAAAATTGGGAAAAGCAAGGGATTGGAACAAATGCCGTTCATCTGGTTGGATTCGGCACTGTCAGAGAATCTGTGATGGGGAGAGAACCGCGTGAGGCCACACATGATGAAATTGAAAAGATGAAATCGATTGTGCATCAGGCAATGAAGGAAGGTGCCTGGGGAATGAGCACAGGATTGGAGTATATCCCTGACCGCTATTCAAGTACAGAGGAGATTATCGAAGTGACAAAAGTAGTTGGTGAGTATGGAGGAGTTTATGCCAGTCACCAGCGTAATGAGTTTGATCGTGTCCCTGAATCCACCCAAGAAACCATCCGAATCGCTGAAGAAGCCGGAGTGCGAGCCAACGTGTCTCATTTCAAAGCTTGCCGGAAGGATTACTGGGGGTCATTGAAAGAGGCTGTAAAATTAATTAACGACGCTCGGACCAAGGGAATTAACATCGTTGCAGATATGTATCCCTATCACTTCGCATCAGGAGGGCGCATCCTTCCGATTAGCAGAAACGCTGGTTGGGCCCCTTTTCACCTTCCGAATGACATGGAACCATTCGCAGGACTAAGAGAGAAGATGAGAGATCGGAGCCTCCAAGATCCGGAGAGGCAAAAATTGAGAGAGCAGTATGTAGAGGAGTTGGCAAAGGCCCTCGCCGATAAAT
>DAOWCB010000119.1 GCA_030633795.1 Candidatus Aminicenantota bacterium
ATTATCCCACTGGAAATTATCGCTGGTGTAGAACATCCTTGCGCCCCCGCTGAGGCGGTTCGATCCTCTCTTGGTTACGAGGTTGATCTGGGCACCGGCCGTGAAGGAAGTGATGTCTGTGGCGGCTGTTTGAACCTGGATCTCTTCGAATGCGTCGAAATCATAATACTGGGATGCGGCGCCTTCTGAGACCTGGTCTGTTGTATCGATCCCATCCATGTTCCAATTGGCACTGCTCCTTCCTACACCTCTGGAAATAAAAGTTGACTGTTGGCCTGATTGCGACCCGCCGACATTCTCCCTGTCCTGGCTCACGCCGGCGGACAATTCGAGAATGGCCCAGGGATCTCGTGATGTGGGCAATGCCTGCATTTCTTCCACAGTCAGGTTCAAGGCGATCGTGGTCTTTTTTACGTCCACCACAGGCGTCGAAGCTGTAACGGTCACTTCCTCTTCTAAAGTTGCAGGAACCATTTCCACCTTGATGGTCACATTCGATCCGGTTTGGACTATGATCTTTTCTCTCCGCCATGTTGCGAATCCTGATAGCTCGGCTCGTAATTGGTATGTTCCGGGAGATAGAGATATGAACCGGAAGACTCCCTTTTGGGTGGTGACAAAGGCCATTTCCCCAATGAGGTCGGAAATACAAGTTATCGTGACGCCGGGTAAAGCTACATTGTCTTCATCCACAACCGTTCCATAGATGTTACCGGAGCGCTGCTGGGAATATCCAAGGCTGAAAAGCGACAAAACCATAAGAACCAGAAAAAGTGTTTGGAACTTTTTCATTAAAATAACCTCCTTTTTAAATTTTAAAAATCTATAAAATTACCCCTCTTTGCACTCTTGATGCAAAATCCTGCTTGTTTTTCATTTTCGTCAGCATCCCCTCCTTTTCAGATAGAGTATACGGATTCGAATAAAATTGGTTCATGTTTTTTTAGGTTTTTAGGTCCCTCCACTTCTTATAAATAGTTGCATAATTTGTGCCAAATTTCAACATTACTTAACTACTTTAGAATGAAACTGTTACGCAACTCCCCATTTTTATAGTTTATGATTTATCCAAAAATTTGGAAAAAACCCATTTTTAATTCATAATTTTGGATGTATAAACCGGGTTGTTTCTTTTTTTAAGTGCAGGGATGATGGGAGTGTATCGTTCGCGGTGAGGGAGTTATTGCTGGCCGGACCAGAGTGCAGCTCCGATAAATCCTGCCTTATTTCCCATAGTAGCGTGTTCGATGCTGCAACATTGGAAGGAGCCCTTGAAAGACCTTTTAGCGGCTTCGTCGATGGTCGGTGGGAGCAGAAATTCGGCGGCTTTCATCACACCTCCACCCAGGAGGATCTTTTCGGGATTCAAAAGGTTGATGGCAAGTGCCAGACCTAATCCCAAAAAATGGCCGGCTTTGGCAAATGCCTGCTGTGCAGCCTTCTCGTTGTTTTTGGCTCTCAGAGATACTTCCTCTGCTGTGATGTTTTTGCGGTTTTTGCTGTAAGTTTGGTAGTTTTTCACGATTTTTGGGGCAGAAACCTCGGTTTCCAAGCACCCCTGGCTGCCGCATTTGCATGGCTCCCCGTTTGGATTCACCACGGCATGTCCCAATTCCCCGGCAAAACCACATGCCCCTTCCCAGATATTTCCTTTTAAAATGATCCCGGTTCCGACTCCAGTTCCGATAGTCAAAAGGACGAGGCTATGGGTGTTTTGTCCGGCTCCGCATCTGTATTCGCCATAGGCGGCCATATTCGCATCGTTATTCACGAATAAAGGAACGTCGATAAACCGGGAGAGAGCGGGAACCAGGGCAAAGTTATCGAGGCCGGGATAGTTGGGCGATTGAAGAACCTTCTGTTCTTTGGAAGAAAAAATTCCTGGAATTCCGAAGCCAACGGTCCGGATTTGTTGTTGGTGTTTGTTTTTTAGCGTTATCCAGATTTCCGCAAGGGTTTTGAGAAGTTTTTCCAAGTTCTTCGGCGTGTCGACTTGGGATTCGGATATGATTTTTCCCGTGTTATCCACGACTCCAAACTTGAGGGTGGTGCCTCCCAAATCGAATCCTACATACATCTTCTTCCTGAATTATTTATAAAAAACACCGATGCCTTACTTTTCTTCCATTTTGTGCGGGCATTACTTTCAAGGAACATTTTTGGCATCAAACATGTCCTCCGCTCTAGTGAGGATCTTTAACGCCATTCCCTCACCGCCCTTCTCGGCGGCTCTGAACTGCGCACATTAACACCCACCCTCTTTCACTCTATCCTCTGTTCCCGTGCTTGCCTGCATCTCTAATCCTTTAGTAAAGTCGTGCTCAATACAACATCGCCGTCTGACTCCGTCAAATTCCCTCGAAGGACGACTCGTGAAGGCTAGATCCTCAATGGCGCTGCGGACATATTTAATGCCTTTTTCCATTAGAGCTTACCCACACATAATGGAAGAGAACCAACAAAATTTTCAAATTTATTTCTTAAGCCCGATGGCAGAATAGTTCGGAGGAGCATAAAGGAGTCTGTTCAAGTTGTCGATATTCCTGTTCAAGATCGAAGCTGTCTCATCCGCGCCAGGAAGGGTTTGAAGCTGCTCTTGCTCTAGAGGATGGGAGTATTTTATCTCTACATCCTCAAATCCAGAACTTTCGAGCAGGAATTTTAGCGTCTGAGGATGGATGGGTTTTTGGTGTGTGAGGTCGAGAAAGTAAATCTGAACCAAAGCAAATACAGAAGCAGGATTTATCGTTTCAAGGACAATATGGCCACCCGGTGCAAGCTTGAAATAGGCCAGCTCGATCAATTTTTTCAACTGGGCCGGGGTCAAATGTTCTATCACTTGGGAGGAGAATATTCCCCCCAAAGTTTTGTCTGGCCTTTCTGCCAAAGATTCCAGGATGTCTCCTTTTTGACAGTCCAATCCTTTATCCCGGCAGATTTCAACCATCTGCTCGTTCAGATCGATTCCCTGAGTCTCGATCCCGTTATCTCTGCAAAGCTCGAGAAACTCACCGCGACCACAACCCAAGTCCAGAATTTCCCCCTTTCCCTTCTCCTGAAAATAGGGGAGAAACCGGGATTGTTGTTTTTTGACCTCTTCCTCATTCCCCCGGTGTCGGTTCTCGAAAGCGGCATAATGCCAGTCTTTGAGCGGTTCAAGGATTTCTTGGACTTGTTTTTGTGTGGGAAGGTTCTTCTCCTCCAGTACACCCAGCAATCGATCCAATTGTTCTTTGAGGAGAAGGAATTTTTTTATCAAGAGGTTCACATCTTCGTAAACAACTGCCAGCTTATCCACCCGCCATTCCATGCTTTTGAAAATCATCCCGACGTGGTTGCTCCCCAGTGCATCCCATTCCTTGTCCTTGGCATCCATCAAAGCGATGTTGGCTTCGATGAGGCTGGCAAAGGACAAAAACAGGTCCTGAGTTTGCGCAATGTTTTTATCTAGAGTTTTTTGGAATTCCGTAAGGGCGTGGGACACTTGTTGCCCAACAGTGTCCGGGGAAATGTCTTTTGTTGATACAATCTCCTGCATACGGGATAGGAGATGTTGAAGCCGAATGGTGTTATCTGAAGAAGAAAGTTCCTGGCTTTGTTTTTTTAGCCCCTCGAGTTCTTTCGCAAAAGCATCTTGTTTTTCTTTTCTTTGTTGCGAGAGCTTTTCTATCGTGCGTTTCATTGTTCCTTAGAAGGAGGCTCAGACTCATCCTGTGGCTCACTTTCTTTGTCTTTGGAAGTGATGGATTTTTTAAAGTTCTTAATGCCTTCTCCTAAGGATTTTCCGAGTTCTGGGAGTCGTCGTGCCCCGAATATAATGACTACGATCAAAACGATGAGAACCAGCTCGGTAGGGCCGACAGGACCGAAAAAGAACATAGAAACCTCCTCGAGGGTAATTTCTTTTAAAGCAATACCAAAGGTACTCGAGTCCTGTTGAAAAGTCAAGCTCTACGCCGTTGGATTGAGTGCTCTGTAAAAAGGGTAGACCTTCCGATGGGGAGTTGGTTATACTGGAATATCAAAATGAAAAACATCCGGAATTTTTCGATCATTGCGCATATCGACCATGGCAAATCCACCCTTGCAGACAGGTTGATCGAAAGAACCGGGACTCTTTCTTCCCGTGAGCTGCGGGACCAAGTGCTTGATACGATGGACCTGGAAAGGGAAAAAGGGATCACGATCAAAGCCCAGACTGCACGTCTCCATTATCATTCACCAGCCAATAAAGATTATGTTCTCAATTTGATCGATACGCCCGGCCACGTCGATTTTTCCTACGAGGTTTCACGGAGCCTTGCCGCCTGCGAAGGGGCCCTTCTTCTGATCGATGCCTCTCAAGGTGTCGAAGCTCAAACTCTTGCCAATACTTACCTGGCTCTCCAGAATGACCTTGTTCTTATCCCGGTGATCAACAAGGTTGATCTCTCTCAGGCGAATCCAGATCTGGCGCTCGAACAACTGGAGAACATCATCGGCCTCAAGAGCGAGGAAGCGATTCTGGCCAGCGCCAAAACGGGATTTGGCGTTGATGAAATCTTTTCTTCTATCGTTGAGCGTATTCCTCAACCATCTGGCGATCGGGATGCTCCTTTGAAGGCATTATTGATCGACTCTTGGTTTGACTCCTACAGGGGTGTGATCATACTGGTGCGTGTGTTTGACGGTGTCATGGGGACCGGAGCACGGATCGAACTAATGGCCAGTCAAGCCACTTATACCGTGGAGGAAGTGGGTTATTTTACTCCAAAGCAAAAAAATGTCAACTCGCTTTCTGCCGGAGAAGTTGGCTATGTCATTGCAGGCATAAAAGAATTGAGTCATGCATGCGTCGGAGACACGCTCACAGAAAAAAACAGGAGAACCAAACTTTCCCTACCAGGATTCAAAGATGTCAAATCCATGGTCTTTTGCGGGATGTATCCTGCCGGCGAAACCAGTGTGGAAGACCTTCGTAAAGCGTTGGAAAAACTCCGGCTCAATGATTTTTCCTTCCAGTATGAACCCGAAAATTCTCCCGCTTTAGGCTTGGGATTCCGATGTGGATTTTTAGGAATCCTCCACAGAGAAATCATCCAGGAGCGCCTTGAACGAGAGTTCGATATCGACCTCATCACCACCGCTCCGAGTGTGAGTTTCCTTGTGACGACCGACGAGGGAGAGGACGTAGAAATCCACAATCCTTCAGAGCTTCCTCCTGCAAACAAAGTCGAGAAGATTGAAGAACCTGTGATCGAAGCTTTGATTCTGGTCCCCGAGAAATATCTGGGATCTGTCCTCAAGCTACTGGAGAGCCGCCGGGGTGAACAGAAAAAAATGGAATATGTGAGCTCCCAGCGGATATTTTTGACCTACCGACTTCCTCTTAATGAGATTGTGTTCGATTTTTATAACAATCTGAAATCTGTCTCCCAGGGTTACGCTTCTATGGATTATGAGTTCGAGGGATATCGCGAAGCATCATTGGTTAAACTGGACATTCTGGTGAACAGAGAACCTGTGGATTGCCTGTCATTGATCGTTCACAAGGACAAGGCCTAC
>DAOWCB010000114.1 GCA_030633795.1 Candidatus Aminicenantota bacterium
CGGCGTTTGATACCTGGAATATACCGGGAACTGTATTTTCCGGATTTGTCTGACATCACGGCATCCCCCGTCGATAACCATGCCGGCGAGTTTTTTTCTCTGTGCTTCGGTGGCGAACATTTCTCCGGCAAACGCAATTTTATCCCCTTCAGCATCGATGACCAAAACCTCATCCTCCTGGGCCTCCTGGAGGGCCTTGATGACTGATAGAAAGTCGCTCCGGCAGTGGACGGTCCGGGCGATTCCGATCATTTTTATGCCATCGAAGACAGGCCTTATTCCGGGATCCATAACCCGGAAAGTTTTGGTCGCATCACAGATACAAGCTGTATCCAACCCGGTAAGTCTCTTTTTTATTTTTTTAAAATCCATGCTTGCTCCCTTCTGTTGATTGTCCGCGGCAATAAGTTTATCATATTGTCTGAATTATTCATAAAAAATGCCGATACATTTTTTTGTAACATCAAAATCAGAAATTTATGATGAATAATCAAGAAAGACGGTACGACATCGACTGGCTGCGAGTCCTCGCTATGTTTTCGGTCTTCCTTTTTCATTGCGCGAGATATTTCGACCATGATGGCTGGCATGTCAAGAATCCGCAATTGAGTTTGGGCTTTTCCGTTTTTGTAGGTATCCTCGTACAGTGGATTATGCCGATTTTTTTTGTTTTGTCAGGCATGAGCTCACGATTTGCCCTGAACTTCAGGAGTGGAGGCCAGTATCTTGGCGAAAGATTCAAACGCTTGTTCATTCCGCTCGTTTTTGGGATATTTATCCTGATTCCACCGCAAGTTTACATCGAGCGGTTTACCAATGACCAGTTTAGCGGTTCGTTCCTCCAATTCTTTCCTCACTATTTTGATGGTTGGTACGGGTTCAGCGGAAACTTTGCCTGGATGGGACTCCATCTCTGGTTTCTGCTTATTCTTTTTCTTTTTTCCTTATTGACCCTGCCCCTATTACTAACTTTCAAAAGAGAAGGGGCTAACCGACAGCTCAAACGCCTTAGTTCCTTTTTTGAGATGTCCGGTGTCATTCTTTTGCTTGCGATCCCTTTGGCCCTTATGGAATTTCTTTTTCATCCCGACGGACTCGGGCAACGTAACTTTGGGGGGTGGAATGTTTTTGTCTATCTGGTATTTTTCCTGTTTGGATATTTGCTGGCATCTGACGAGAGATATAAACGTTCTTTGGAAAAACAAAGGGTGATTTTTTTAGCACTGGCCGCGATCACAACTCTTGTGGGATTCTATCTCAGGCGTTCCGGGGCCTATCCTTCCTTTGGGGGTCTTGATTATTTTTGGTTGTCCCTTCTCCGGACTTTCAATTCATGGGTTTGGATTCTTGCTATCCTGGGTCTTGGGAGCAGGCATCTCACCTTTCGGAATCGATTGCTGAAATATGCCAACGTAGCCGTATTGCCCTTCTATATCCTTCACCAGAGTGTGATTGTAGTTTTCGGATTTATTTTCATAGATTGGAGTGCCGCTTTGATGCTGAAATATCTTGTTCTCAGTACGGTTTCCTTCATCACCATCATGCTGATCTATGAATTGCTGGTTAAAAGATTCGGTCCACTCCGTTTCCTGTTCGGGATGAAAAGAAAAAAATAGCATGACCTCCTTGACAAACGTTTGTTTAATTTTTATCCTATTCATATGAACAAACGTTTGATTAAATTTTTGCCATGGAGGTCATCATGAAGATCAAGGTGGTGAAAGTTGCCGGACTCATGTTTTTTTTCGTTTTTGTGTTCACCTCTTTGCTTTCTTCTCAAAGCTTATTCGAACAGGCCACGAACAAGGACGAGGAAAAATCCTACGAACTGAATGGATATCTGAGGGGCACTCTGTTTGTCGGGAAGGTCCCCGATAAAAACAGCGCCGAAATAAAAAGCGGATACGGAGAAGCCTCTCTAAAACTGCGATTGCGGAAACAGAGTTTTGGGGATGCTTTTGCCGAAGTCCGGTTCCGAAGCGGTCATGAATTCCAGAAAACAGTGTCGGAAATCATTCTCCGGGAAGCCTATGTCAATGCTTATGTCGGTCCTTTTGATTTTCGGATCGGCCATCAGGTCGTAGTCTGGGGACGGGCGGATGGCTGGAATCCTACCGACAACATAACACCCAGGAATATGCTCATCCGGTCCGCAGATGAGGATGATCGCAGGCTGGCAAATTTCTTGATTCGTTCCTATTACAACCTCCATCCCGTAAGGTTCGAGGCGATATGGGTTCCTGTCTACAGCCCTTCCTATATCCCCACGGATCTTGTCCCGTTTCCGCTGGGGATTTTTCTGGGCGAGCCAAACTACCCGGATACTAAGTTGAAAAACAGCGCATTCGCCCTTCGATTGAACATGGAGTTACCTTCGATGGACGGATCGATCTCCTACTTCAACGGGTTTAATCCTATGCCCGGGATAATGGCTGAGGTTCCCGAAGTCATGGTGCCGAACGTGGCCTTGAACGTTTATCACAAATCTTACAGGATGCACATTGTCGGGGCGGATTTTTCCACGGTTGTGGCAGGTTCGTGGGGTCTTCGAGGTGAAGTGGCATACCGGCGACCCCACCAAGATTATAAAAAGTTCATCCACATTCCCAACCCCGACCTGCAGTATGTCCTTGGATTGGACAAGGAGCTTATGAAAAATTTCAGCCTGATTGTCCAATACATCGGGAGGTATGTGTTTGACTTCGAGGAACTGGAAATGCCGATAAATCCGCTGGATTTTCCTTCCTATGAGATAGCACTCAAAAACAGGTTGATCAACTTCCAGCAGTATGAGGTAAGTCACTCCCTGTCCTGCCGGGCGGCATGGGAGTTGATGAATGAGCTTATGTCGATCGAAGTATTGGGATTCATGAATTTCACATCCAACGAAACCTTATTACGGCCGAAAATGACATACGATATTGCCGATGCATTAACCTTCACTTTGGGCGCAGAGTTTTATTCCGGACCGGACGATACTCTATTCGGGCTCGTAGATTCCACTTTGAGTGCTGCCTTTGTGGAATTGAAGGCATCTTTCTAGAAGGAGGATGAGATGAAGGAACGAGGTAGTTCAGATCCTAAAAAAAGAATACTTGCAGCAGCGATATCACTTTTTGCACAGAAGGGTTTTGCCGCGGTCGGTGTTCGGGAGATCGCGGCAGAAGCCGGAGTGAATATCGCGATGATCTCCTATTATTTCGAGGGAAAGGTGGGAATCCTCAAGGAAATTATGGAGGAGTTTTTCCGTCGCTATTTCCTGGTTTTTGAGGGAGTGGATGATGAAAGCAAAACACCGGAAGCTTGTGTGCGGGGCCTGATCCACAACATTGTCAACTTTGTCAGAGAAAACACCGAGCTCACCATGGTTTCCTATAACGAACTTCCTTTGGATTTGCCAGAGATCGCTGAATTGAAGGCCGAAAAAATTGCTGACATGATCCAGAGGATAAGCGGGCTCGTCCTGAGGATGGGACTGGATCCGAAGGATGCCTTTTTAATCGCGGTTGTCGGTCCCAGCCTCATCTCCACTATCTTCACGAATTTCAGGCTCCGTCCTGTTATGAAACATGTCTTCCCTTTTAAATTCGACGACGCCTATTATGAACGCTATGCAGAAACCATTGCCACATTGTTTTTACACGGCATCAAGGGGCTGGCAGAAGAGCGCAAAGGGAAAAAGAGGAGTACAAAATGAGCAGGGTAGCGAAAGGCATAGTTCGTTTTCGATGGCTGATTATTGTTGGATTTGTGGCTGTCGCTTTGTTTTTCGGCTCTCGCATACCCCGTGCCGAGATAGAATCCGATATAAAGGGCATGCTTCCTTCGGATATGGAGTCTCGGATCAATACGGATCAGATAGACGAATTGTTCGGTGGGACAGATATGCTGATGGTTATACTCAAATCAGAGGATGTGCTCGATCCGGAGACTCTCAGACGAACAAAGGAAATCTCCAAAGGGATGAAGCGCGTCAAGGGCGTGGACAAAGTTTTGTCCCTGTTTGAGTTGAAGAATATCAAGGGAGAAGAGGGAGCGATGATCGTCGAGCCTGCGGTGAGGCGGATTCCCAAAACCGAAAAGCAAAAGGAGATTCTGCGGAAAGAAATCGAGGAAAACGACATCGTGTACGGCAGTGTCGTTTCGGAGGATTTTACCCTCACTGCCATTATTGCCCTTTTAAAATCAGATATTTCAGATACTGTCATCGTGAAAGAGGTTCAAGACCTTGTCGCACAATATCCTGGGGAGGAAGAAGTGGTGATCGGCGGATTGCCTTTCACACGGGTTCAGGTGACAAAAAGCATTCAGGACGATTTCCGCCGGCTTTTGCCGCTAGGAATACTCATCATGCTGGTATTCCTGTTTTTTTGTTTCAAACAACTCCGTGGTGTTGTGCTTCCTTTTGTTGTGGTCATCATGTCTATCTTTTTTGCGATGGGTTTGATCACCCTTTTGGGCTGGAAAATTCATGTGATAACCATTCTTGTGCCGATCATGTTGATTGCCATTGCCAATGACTACGGTATCCATCTGATCGCAAAATATCAGGAATACAATTATGAAGGCAGTCCGTATTCGAAAAAAGAGCTGGCGATGAAAATATTCAGCTCTCTTTCTAAGCCTGTCATTCTGACCGGACTCACGACCACAGCCGGGATGCTCTGTCTTCTCGGTCACGTCATCATTCCTTCACGCCAGATAAGCATCTTGGCCTCATGCGGAATCCTGTTTGCCCTGGCTGCCAGCCTCTTATTCATTCCTGCTGTTGTGTCCATGCTTCCAAAATCGAAACCGATTTTGCTAGCCAAAAACAACAAGAGGCCTTTTTTAGAGAAGATATTAACTCTTTTCGGCAAGATGGTCACATCCAAGCCAAAAGCCATCATCGCCTTTGCCGTTGTTTCTGCCCTGGCAATTTCGGTCGGAATATTTTTTGTCATCGTGGATACAGATCCCAATAAATATTATCCTGATGATCATCCTATCGCTTATTCTGGACAGCTGGTCAATGACAACTTGGGGGGAGCACAAAACATTTCCGTCGTGTTCCAAGGAGATATCAAAGATCCGGGGATCATGAACAAGATCGACAACATGGAACATGAACTGAATGAAATGCCGGAGGTGGGAAACACAACTTCAATCGCCCGAGTTGTCCGGCAGATGAGCCGAGCCCTGAATGATCCGGATGAAGATTGGTATGATAAAATCCCTAATAGCCGGAATGCTGTGGCCCAGTATTTTGAACTTTATTCCATGAGTGGTGATCCCGATGATTTCGAGAAGATGGTGGATTTTCCCTACGAGCACGCTCTTTTGACCGCCCGTTTGAATACGGCTAGTACAAAAAAAATGGATAGTGTCATCAATCGCGTTAAACAGAAGACGGTAAATGATCCTGACGTCAAGCTGGTGGGGGGATTCGGGTCGATTCTTTCGGAATTGGCTCACAAAGTAGTGAACGGGCAATTGCTCTCTTTGGGTTTGGCTATTCTGGTCGTTGGGATCTTGCTGATGATTCTCTTCCGTTCGCTGACGGCAGGCCTGATATCCGCCATTCCCCTGGCCGTATCTGTCACAA
>DAOWCB010000154.1 GCA_030633795.1 Candidatus Aminicenantota bacterium
GATTCTTTTCCTGTTTCACCGGACATGCTGAGAAACAGGCTGCGCAAAGAATGCATTTGGTGGCATCGTCGAATTTTTTCCTTTTTTCGGGATCTTGGATGCGCTCTTTTTCTTGAACAGGTTCGGGATTGATCTGATAAGGTTTCACCTTGCGATAATTTTGGAAGAACGGGAATTGATTCACCATCAGGTCTCGTTGCACCGGAAGGTTTCGTAGAGGTTCCACCTTGACGGTAACTCCGTCTTTTTCAGCCACGTCTTTGATCAATGTTTTGCACGCAAGTCGCTCTTTGCCGTTTATAACCATCGCATCCGACCCGCATACGCCATGGGCGCAGCTTTTCCGAAATCCCAATGAGGGATCTTCGCGGTTTTTTATTTTCATCAAAGCATCCAACAAGCGGTCCGTCGGATCAACCTCGACCGCGTATTTTCGGAAGGCCGGCTCTTTGTCTTTTTCGGGATTAAAACGCTGAATTTGGAGATATATTTTCATCACATTCTTTTGTTAGTATTTCCTCGGCTTTGGCTCCCACACAGACACGTCCACAGTGCTGTAATCGATCTCTACCCTGTCGTCCCTCAGCCATGCAAGAGTGTGTTTGAGCCAGTTGTCGTCATCCCTTTCCGGATAGTCTTCCCGGGCGTGCGCGCCACGGATTTCTGTGCGGTTAAGGGCACATGTAGCAGAAATATAGGCAAGGTCCAGCAGGTTTCCCAATTCCAGGATTTCGAGCAGGTTAGTGTTAAAGCTTTTGTTTCGATCTTTTACCCTGACTTCTCTGTACTCCTGTCTCAGGTCTTCAAGTTTTTTCACGGCATCAGCCATCTCTTTGCCACCCCTGTAAATCCCCACGTCTTGCATCATCAGATCCTGCATGGTTTTTCGTAACTCTTCTGGTTGAGGGCCATTTTTTCCGTTGAAAAGTCGGTTCACTATAGTCTGGGCAGGTTCCGTGGCGTCCCCCGAAAGAGGGGACAGTTCGGCCTTTTTGACGAAATCGGCGATATGGAGCCCGGCTCGGCGGCCAAAGACGATCAAATCCACAAGACTGTTTGTTCCCAACCGGTTTGCTCCATGCACCGAAACACAGGCGCATTCTCCCGCAGCATACAGACCTTCGAACAGGTTCCCTTCTCCGTCGGCAAAAACTCTACCGTGCATGTCTGTGGGAATCCCTCCCATGGCATAGTGAGCCGTGGGATGGACGGGCATGGGTTTTTCTGCCGGGTCTATTCCCAAATAGGTGCGGGAGAAGTCCGCGATCTCTGGCAATTTTGCCTCGATCACGTCTCGCCCCAAGTGAGTAGCATCCAGATGTACATAATCATCTATTGCGGCATCCCCTTTGATTCCTTTTCCCCCTCGAATTTCTGTGATGATGGCTCGGGCAATCATGTCGCGAGGGGCCAGGTCCAAGAGTTTGGGAGCATAGTGTTCCATAAAACGCTCGTTTTTATTGTTTCTCAATATGCCGCCCTCACCCCTAACACCTTCTGTGATCAAGATGCCCATACCTCGAATTCCGGTCGGGTGGAATTGGAAGAATTCCATATCCTCCAGTGGGACACCCCTTCGTACCACGAGAGCGGGACCGTCTCCTGTATTGGCATGGGCATTCGAGGTTATCCCAAACATTCGGCCAAAACCTCCTGTGGCGAATAATACGGCTTTGGATTTAAAGACGTGTAGCTCACCGGTGGCCAATTCGATAACCACAAGGCCTGCACATTTATGTCCTTCGATCAAAACATCTACGGCATGGAATTCATTAAAAAATGATACCTTGTTTTTGATGCATTGCTGGTAAAGGGTTTGCAGGATCATATGGCCCGTTCGGTCTGCTGCGTAACAGGCCCTGCGGACAGGGGCTTCCCCGAAGTTGCGCGTGTGGCCTCCGAAACGCCTCTGGTCGATTCTACCCTCAGGCGTGCGGCTGAAGGGGAGGCCGCGGTTTTCCAGGTCATATACAGCTTGGACGGCTTCATCGGCTAAAAGACAGGCTGCCTTTTGGTCCGTGAGATAATCACCGCCTTTGACAGTATCAAAAGCATGCCATTCCGGCTTATCTTCTTCCACGTTCCCCAGTGCCGCCCCGATTCCGCCTTGGGCCGCTCCTGTGTGTGAACGAATCGGATAAAGTTTTGAGATAACGGCTGTTTTTGCTTGTTTGCTCGCTTCCAAGGCTGCGTACAAGCCTGCTCCTCCCGCTCCGATGATCACCACATCGTATTCATGTGTCATTGTGTCTGTCCTCTCTAAAAAAGCTTGAAGAGCTTAAGGGCCATTATGCTGATAGCCACGGCAAGAATGATACGGATAACTCTTTCACCACCTTTAACCGCCACGTGGGCGCCCCACCAACCTCCAAAGGCGTTACCTGCAGCAAGGGCGAGTCCATATTCCCAATTTACATTGCCCGTCCACATGAATATCAGCAATGCGGGTAATGTGTAGATCAAAATAATAAATACCTTGTGCATGTTGACCGCTATGAGATCGACGCGGAGAAGGTGGTAGAGAGCAGCCATGAACAAAAAACCCACGCCAATTTGAAGAAATCCACCGTAAAATCCGATTCCCAACAGGGCGGGATAAATCCACCAGCTTCTCTGTTCTTTTTGATCTGGATTCCTATCCTTGTAGGAACGTGAAAAGAACAAGGATATCACGATAAATATCAAGACCCCCCCCAAGATGCGTTCGAACAATACGCTGCTTATCCGTGCGGCCAGGATGGCCCCTAGGATGGCGCCGGGGAGGGTAAACAGGGAAAGCTCTGTGCTTGTCCGGAACTGGTGCATTTTGTTCTTTCGGAAGGAAGCGACAGCAAAGATATTCTGGATAAATATAGCGATGCGGTTCGTGCCGTTAGCCAGGGCTCCGTCAAGGCCCATGAAAATCAGAGTGGGCAAAGTGAGGCTTGATCCACCGCCGGCATTCACGTTGATGAATCCCGCTATAGAGCCTACCCCGAATAAAAGTAACCAGTTCCAATAGTCCATTCACTCTACCTAAAGACAGAAATTTCACAGAAATCATACCTGTTGTCTTGAAAAAACGCAATGTGTTGCAGAATAGAGCAAAAGATTGAACTATTATCAAGATTAGCCTATTCTATATCTTATCTCAGATATGAAAAATATTCATCCTCTCCTCGATAAGGAATGCCAAAATCAAGCCAGGCAATACGAAAAAGAAAAACGCCTTTTCAGCTTCGCAAACCTACTTTTATCCCTCGTTTTTCTTCTTGTCTTTTACTTCAGCGAGCTGAGCGCTCGTTTGGCTCACTCGGACATGGGTGGCTCCATCATTGGGACATTCCTCGTTTACGTTGTGGTTTTTTATACGGCCATAACTTTCCTCGGTTTTCCTCTGGCTTTCTTTAATGGATTTATCCATGAGCATAAATGGAAATTTTCCAACCAAACAGTCAAGAGTTGGCTGTGGGAATGGATCAAGTCCTTTTTTGTAGGCTTTGTCATTGTTATCACCTTAATGGGATTGCTCGTTTGGATCATGGCCCTGGTTCCCGAATGGTGGTGGTTGGTGGCTGCAGGGGCGATGGTCCTTGTGAGTGTTGTTTTTGCCACACTCTTCCCGGTTGTCATCGCTCCGATTTTCAATAAATACACCCCCATCCAGAATGAAGAGTTGACCACGGTCTTGGATAAGATATTGGCTCGCGGAGGCCTGAAAAGCAGTGGATTTTTCAAGGAGGATATGAGCCGTCAAACAAAAAAGGAGAATGCATTCCTGGCAGGATTGGGCCAAACGAGAAGGGTTGTATTAGGAGATAATTTGCTCGATAACATGACTGTTCGTGAGATAGAATCGATTATTGCTCATGAAGTCGGTCACCATAGATATCAACACATCTGGAAGAATATCAGTATAGGAGCTTTTCAACAGTTGTTGGTATTTTTTGTCATCCACTGGCTGATGAAATGGATGTTTCCCCAGTTCCTATCATCCACACAGTCGAACCTTTCCCTTTTTCCCATGTTTGCTGTGATGCTGGGAGGATTGTCGGGATTCCTGTTTGCCCCCTTGAGTAATGCTCTATCACGTTCTTTCGAAAGACAGGCCGACGGCTATGCATTGGCAAGTATAGAGGATTACCGACCATTTTTGTCCGCTTTAGCAGGGTTGGCGAACCGGAATCTGGCCAATGCCTATCCAGCAGGATGGGTGAAATTCCTTTATTATTCCCACCCTCCGATAGGCGAGCGCCTAAAAATGGCCGAGGAATAAAGCTTAAAAAGGAGGAATGAGTATGAAAGAGATTCATACAGAGGTTGAAATCCATGCCCCATCCGAACATGTCTGGCAAATCCTTACGGATTTCCGGTCGTTTCCCGAATGGAATCCCTTTATTCAAAGAATTAAAGGTGAGATGAAAAAGGGGAAACATCTAGAAGTTTTTCTCAAACCACAATCTTTGCCTCCTTGATTCTGCGTTCTATTGAAAGTGCCACAAGACAGGGTTTTTCAGAAATGAACGAGGCGCTGAAAGTTCGATCCGAAAAAAAATAAAATTGGCTGTCCCTTAGGGGTGAATATATGATTTAAATTTCACCCCTAAAGAGGATTGTAAAATTGAGCCGATCTTGCCGATAATATAGTCCTAGAATAGGATTAGGACAAAATATCGGAACCCTAATGCAGGAATGAGATAAAAAGGAAAGACGAAGGGGAAGGCGTTTGAAAAGTCAAATGAAAAAAATTATTGGGCTTTCCATACTATTTTTATTCGTGTTGGGTCTGCATTCAGGCGGGCTTTATTCTTTCTCAAAAAAATTGAAAATTATCGTCGACAGAGCTTCTATCCATCTAGATCCGGATAAAA
>DAOWCB010000118.1 GCA_030633795.1 Candidatus Aminicenantota bacterium
AGCCCTCGTGCACTTCATCAAAATCATCACACAAAAGATGAATCAACAAGGAATCGCTATCCGTTATGCAGGCGATGAGTTTGTTCTGGTCATGCCAAAAATGGATAAACAAAGTGCCCTGCAGTTTGGGGAGGGTATCCGACAGTGCATAACAGAAAATCCTCTCGAGGTTGATCACAGCGAAATCCTTATCGAATGCAGCATCGGGATCTCCCTTTATCCCAAAGATGGAACGAACTGGAAGATACTTTTCGAAAAGGCCGATGATGCCCTTTATGTCGCCAAGGAGAAAGGGGAAAACAAAGTCGTTGTCAATCCAGATTCGGGGAAACTTCTTGCACCATCCAAACTCAACTCCATCCTGGACGCTCCCTATATCGTGGGCAGGGATAGGTTGATTCAATCTCTGAAGAAGCATCTCTCCCCGAAAGGCAACTCCGAATCGTTTCCGGTGCTTTTTGGCGGTGAAGGAGCGGGAAAAACACGGCTCCTGAAGCTTGCCCAAAAAATGGCTCAGGATAAGCTGGCGTTCACTCTATTCACAAAAGGTTATCCCTATTGGCAGAGTGATCTTTACGGCGCTGCGTTCGAAGCCTTGGGGAATCTTTTTGAACAGCAACGATCCATTTCTGATCATGTGTTTTCCAGAATCGATGACAGGTATAAACTCATTCTCAAGCCTCACCTTCCCCCCTGGTACATCAAAGAAGTGTCGGTGGCAGATGAAGGCGATGAAGCAGACTGGATGGCTCTTTTCGAGGCATTGACTCAGATATTTTTCATACTTCGTGAATTAGGAGATGGGGCTGTTTTGCTGGACGATGTCGACCAGATCGACACCCCGTCGCTCCAATTATTCGGTTCTCAATTCGGACCCAGCGACCAAGGAGGCAGCCTGCGTTTTATTTCCACAATTCGCAGTTCAGACTTGACGACTTCCGAGGAAAAACTCCTATCCCTTCTCGAATCAATTCCGGAGTTGACCTCTGGAGGGAAAATCCAAAAATTTCAACTGGAGCCTTTGGCATCGGAACATATCCAACAATTGACAGCAAATTTATTCGATGGGAAACAATTGCCTCCAGAATCATCCAAAGCCCTTTTGGATAATTCCGCAGGAAATCCGCTCTTCATCGTAGAGGCTTTATCAGGCTTCCTTTTGGCGGATAAAATTTCAGCAAAAAATGGGGAATGGGATCTATCTGCTGTTAAGCCCAAAGACGTACCAAAAATCCTCCAAAACATGATCAAAGACCGGATGAAACACATGCATAAAGAAGCGACACATGTGCTCAAGATGGCCTCTATTCTCGGGGAAAGGATCCAGCCCCAGCAACTTGCAGAAATGTCAAAACTCAAATTACAGCAGGTTATGAATGCACTCAGTAATGCCAAAAGAAGCCTGCTGATAGAAGAATGTTTAAATCCGGGAGAGTTTGTTTTTACCCATCGGATCATTCGTTCCGCTTTTTATTCCCTCATGAGTGAGGGGGAACGTCGCCATTATCATGACCAAGCAGCAAAAATTGAAAAAAAGTATGCATCTAGTACTCCCGAACGGATTGTCGGACGGCTGGCGTATCACTTCCACAATGCGGGTCAGATGGAGCAGGCTGCCGAGATGTTTTCGGCCCTGAAGAACCAAATGAACGCCGTCCATATCTCGAGAGGATCACGAAACATCTTGAAAAAACGGATCCATTCGGTATCCATGGCAAAAGAGTCTGTCCTCGAAACAGAAGCTCTTTCAGAGGCTCTGATGATAGGAAGAACGTTTCGTTCTGTGATACAAAATTTGCGACTCTACCCTAAAGAGAACGAAAATGTGAAAAATTGCTTGCAGCAATTCATGAATCATCTCTCGCCATTTCTCTCCGAGAAGACAGAGATGCTTTCTGTTTCATTGACGCCAGAAACAATTCTCTTTAATGGCACACCCCTGCCTCCCTATTTGGAGGACTCAAGGTTGACACAGGACCTTTATGTGACTTTTAACAGTTTCGGACTTCAGGGAGTTCTGTTTATACGCGGGGTCACCCAAGAAGAGGTGGTGCGATTTATCGAAGTATTCAAGAGGCTTCCCGAAGATGTCATCGGTCAGTGGGATGTCCTTTTGGAACAATTGGGCATATCGAACATCCTTCCTGACCGGAAGGTTTTTGTGGCGGTGGGTGAAAGGAAAGTCATTCTCGGCGACCAAAAACTCCATGCGCAGACTTTTGACAACAACAGGGAACAAATGCAAATGTCCGATAACCAAATTCTGGAACTGAAAAACTTGCTGGACCAGTTTACGAGAGAAAAACAAGAATTCTTGAATGCTCTCCAATCAAGCAATATAGGCGAAAAGGACATCCAAAACCTCGCACAAATTCTGAATCAATCGAATTTTGAAAGGCTGGCAAGATCAGTGCAGACATCCGGAGGAATCCCTACCCCAAGTGAAGAGCCTGCTCCCAAAGAGCCCGATTACACTACCGTAGAGCCCGATCTCGATCTTGTGAGGGAATTGGAAAAGGAGATTTCCTTCGTCTTTGAGGATCTCGGTTCTGAAGATCCGGAAACTCGGGCCAAAGCGGCGGCCTTGATGGCCGCACAACCGCCTGCCATTCTTGCTGACGCGGGACTCAAAGCTATCACATCCGATCTTCCGTTTAAAATTCGAAGGCTCATGGCAGGCGTTATCAAACAGGCCGGGAAAAATGCCGTAGATGAGTTTTTAGGGAAAATACATGTCGGAATGAATAGTGTTTCCCTTAACAGAATTATACGAGTGAGCGATGTGTTTGCCGACAACCCAGGACTAATTCCGATGTTGCGCAAGATCGCTTTGAACGGACCACTCGATGCAATCCCGACAATCCTCAGCTCCTTACAATCCATGCCAGGAAATGAGGTGAACGCAGTTCTGCTTGATATATTCGAAAGAGCGACAGGAAAAAACAAATGGGATGTCATTCCTCTATTTGCGGAACGAAAGATACGCAATGCCGCCCCGTTGCTCCTGGAATTCATACAGCCAACCAAGATATGGGAAAAAGAGCAGGAAATATCACTACAGCATGATATTTGCCGAACGCTGGGAGTCCTTCGCTCACCCGAAGCCACAGAAGCCCTCATAAGGGCTGCGCAGGCACCGATGATCAACCGCATCCACAAGGCCAAGCCCGACTCTATCCGGGCTATTGCAACTTGGGCGTTAACCCAGCTTCCTAAAGATCCCAGGATCGACAGGGCTCTTGCGAAGTTGAAAAAAGACAGGGCTCATCTTGTAAGAAAAGCCATCGAGTTGGCTGAAATCATTCACAAATAATGTTTTTACTTCAGGAATTTTTTTAAGTCTTGCGTTTCGGTCCCCTCTCTTTTCTGAACATAAAACTGAAAACTCCCATCCTCATCTCTTCTCCCATAAAATAGGAAACTGCGCGTGATGTGCAATCCGGCCGTATTCGTCTGTCCGTCGACTAAAATTTTTCCCTCTTTATCCAGCAGCCAATAATCCACAAATTCGACTCCTTCTTCTGTTTCCCCTGCAACCAGGATATTTCCGTCCGGCGTTAGAGAAATCCCATCCAGATTTGGCTTTAATTCATGGATGGATTTTTTATATTTTTCGATAACCGTTCCGAATCTTTGATACCAATCCTTATCTCTTGCCTCTTCCTTTCTTCTCCTTCTCCATTGAGTGAGGTCTTTCTTGGTAACTTTTTCCGGTTCCGGAAGAGGCGATTTTATTTCTTTAAGCAGATTCCCCTCATAATCATACACATGAAAGACCGGACTCAAACCTTCGGAAAACAAAACAGATCCCTTTTCATAAGGACTCCACATAAACTGGGGTGCGAATGGCACAGGAGAGTCCGCGCCATCGCTACGGTAGGATATTCGGGTAACATATCTGGTTTTTTTCAGTCTCGATACGATTTTGCCTTCCGAGTCTATGCGGACGAGCTCCCGCGGAGATTTATACAGAAAATAATCATCCTTGATTTCCGGTTCCGGAAAAAACGCCAGTTGCACCAAAAATCCGCCATCCTCCAACGGATATGACCGGCTTAAGCCGAACACCTCCGAAATCTGGAGTTTGATGGTCTTATGAAGTTCACCGGACAGCTCCATCAGGGTGATCCAGCGGTGCCCATTGATAAACTCTGTGAAATACAACTTCCCCTCTGCTGTGAATCCAAACCGGACACCCTCTGCGCGTTTGATTTCTCCCGGTCCCTGGCCTTCCCCGCCCATCCTTCTCAAATATTTCCCTTCTGGAGCATAGACCTTGATGTAAGCATCGACCATATCGTAAACATAAATGTTTCCATCCGGCCCTTCTTCTGCCTGGCTTGGGTAAACTAGTTCGCCCTCCTCCCCGATCTTACCGATGGCTTTGGAATCTTGGCCAAAGGCAAGCACAAAGCTGATAAAAAGCAAACCCCCGATAAATAATAATCGCTTCATTCTTTTTATTCCTTCCTGTCTATTTACCTTAATATACACCATCTCAAACAGATATGTTACCCTTTAGAACCCCTCCGTGTAGAGAAATTGACGGACATATTTATGTTATGTTATGTTTTTCCTCTAAAGGAGACTACAAATGAAAAAAATCGCTATTATTCTCGTGTGTTTAGGCCTGATTTTTACCTCCTTTTCTAAGCCTGCGGAGGAAAAACCAATAGAAGCAGCTACACAAAATCCCTTCTTCGAAGATTGGGATACGCCCTTCGAAGTGCCCCCGTTCGACAGGATCGAAGAAGCCCATTACATGCCCGCCTTCCTCAAAGCCATGGAACAACACAAAGCGGAGATCGAGTCCATCGTGCAAAACAGCGAACCGCCATCTTTTTCCAACACCGTCGAAGCCTTGGACAGTAGCGGCGCTTCTTTGACCAAAGTCGACTTCGTTTTCCAAAACATGGCCGGTGCCCACACCAACGAAAAAATCCAGCAAATCGAACAAGAAGTCGCTCCTCTGTTGGCTAAACACGACGACGACATCAACCTCAACGAAGAATTATTCCAGAAAACCAAATCTGTTTATGAACAAAAAGGCAGTCTTGACCTGACACCGGAGCAGAGCATGCTGTTGGAAAAAACATACATCGGGTTCATCAGGGGCGGTGCCAACTTGAGCAAAGAAAAAAAAGCCAGATTCCGGGAAATCAACGAAGAAATGTCGGTTCTTTCTGTAAAATTTGCCAAAAATGTCCTGGATGAGACCAACGCCTTTGAAATGGTCCTGGAAGAGGAGGACTTGGCAGGATTGCCCCAATCAGTAATCTCAGCTGCCGCCGAAGCAGCCGAGGAAAAGGACCACGAGGGAAAATGGGTGATCACTCTGCATAAACCCAGCTTCATTCCTTTCTTGCAGTATTCCGATAAACGCGAACTCGGTGAAAAGGTTTTCAATTCCTTTGCCAACATCGGGAACAATAACAATGAGTACGACAACAAAGTATTCTCCTCAAAAACGGCTGCACTTCGTGTCGAGAGAGCAAAACTTTTGGGATACGATACCCATGCCGATTATATTCTGGAAGAAAACATGGCAAAAAACCC
>DAOWCB010000029.1 GCA_030633795.1 Candidatus Aminicenantota bacterium
CATTCTTTTCGTAACTCCAGAAAAACGGCCACCAATCCCGTGGAGTCCAGACCTCCCGAAAACGCAATGAGGACCAAGTCCTTTTTTTCCAGGAGATTATGTTTCCTGATCGTTTCTTTAACGGCTTCTAAAACCATGATCTTTGATCTATTCGCAATTCCCTAAAAACTCCAAATAAAATACCTTGAAGAGCAGATTTTTCCCCACAACATATAGGATCGCATTCTGCATAGAAAGGGGCTCTCGTAATTAAAATGGTGGCGGTGGAGGGACTTGAACCCCCGACACTACGGATATGAGCCGTATGCTCTAACCACCTGAGCTACACCGCCGGTGGCAAAGATTTTAGCCGAAATGGAGGGGAGAAGTCAATTCGCTTTTACGCTAACGGACTCTTACCCGGCCCTCTGGTGTTTCGAACTGGATAGCTGCTCCGGTCGGACTATTGGCTGTAACACTGGAAAAGGATAAGGGGCTATCCCCTTTGGCGATAGATTCGAAAACCAAGCTTGCAACTCTACCTGAACCCTTAAAACCTCTGGCAACATCTGTGCTGGAAAATCCTATCGTGCATGTACCAGAAGAATTATCGATATTTTGCAAAAACGGAACATCCTGTCCCAGCCGGGTCGCAATACTGCCTTGGACAACCTGTTTGAGTTCTAACACTTGAGGATTAAAAGAGAGATTCAATGTCATGCTGCTTATTTCCTCAGCAGACTGAACGACAATGCTCACCCGAAATTCCCGCCCTTCTGTGATCTCAAAATTGCTTGGGGATAGGGAAACTCGATTCTGTCCTCCTGCCAGCCCAGCTGGTTCTTGTCTCCTCGGCGCCCTTAATCTGTCCAGTGTTGCTGCATCCGCCCCCTCTGGGGAAGTGTCGGAGCTTTTGGCCGAGGAAAACGAGGATCCCAGGTTGATCCATAGCGGTTTTAAGTCATCCTCGGTCAAAGGGATGGACCTTATGATGTATGGCGTTATTGTCATCAAAACATCCCACTGTTGGACCGTTTTTTCTGTGCTCGAGAAAAGGCCTCCCAGGATAGGGATGCTCTTGAGGCCGATGATCCCCTTTGCCGACACTCTCTCTTCATCTTTCAACAATCCAGCCAGCAGGGTTGTCTCCCCATCCTTTAGTCTGATGATATTCTTTATTTCCCGTGTGCTGATAATCGGGATGTCTGCTATTCCTGTGCCGCCGACAGATTTGACGTTCAGCTCCAATTCCAAGGTGATTTCTCCCTCGAAGTGTATCCTCGGCGTTATCTTTATGTCGATGCCAACATCCTCATAGTCGAAAGAAGTGATCGGTTGCTGGGGAACGCCCCCAGCAGCAAAAGGTGTAAAAGAGGTCCTCGGGATGGGTATTTTATCTCCGACCAAGTAACTCATCTCTTCGCCCTCGATTCCTCTAAGTCTGGGTTGGGCGATGATTTTGGTATCCTGATCGGATTCTAAAAAATTCAGGAAGGCCGTAGGCATGGTGACCTGAAAGTTGGCTTTTTTTGAAAAGTCTATTTTGGAAAGGTCAAACCATCCGGAGTCTGAAGCAGTATTTTCCCCGCCGCTGTACCCCAATCCCATGACATATTGGTCGAGCTCCAAACCGAACTTCTTGAGTTTTTGCCGGGACACTTCCATGATTTCCAAATCAATTATGACTTCCCCTCTGGGCTTATCCCATAGTTTGATCAACTTGCCAGCCAGTTCCAACACAGCCGGTGTATCCCTGAGTGTGATGGAATTGAGGTTTTTATCCACCATAAACTGAGGCGCTCTGAACCGAGATCGCAATATCGGCAAAAGAGAAGCTTGAAGGTTCTCAGCCTTTATGTTGGACAGGTAAAAGGTTTTAACAGCAGTCAACTCGTACTGGATCCTCTTGGCTGGCAAATCGGGAACGATAATGAGGGATCTTTCATCGATGACCCTGTGGAAATTTTTTGTGGCCATGCATAGAGAATTAAGGGCCTGCTCGAAAGTCCTATCCGTTAGATCGACCGAATAGGGAATATCTTTGAACGATTCATCGAATAGGATGTTAATTTTGGCGTGTTTTCCGAGGGCCTGAAAGATAGCTTTTAATTTGACCCTGTCGTGCATGAAATTCAAGCTGAGCTTTTGGTCGTTCACTTGCAGTTTAACCGGGGACTCTATCTTGATTTCTGCCGGTTCTGGCACTTCTTGTCCTTTTGCCGTCAACAATTGGGCTTCTACCAAAATCGTTCGATTGTTCGGATCGTAAGAAAGAGCTTTTTGGTATTCAGCCAAAGCCTCTTCTTTTTTTCCTGCAGCAGCAAGGTTTCTAGCCTTAAAAACATGGGTATAACTGGCCAAAATCTTTGCCCGGGTGAGGGCCAATCTGTAAGCAGCATTGCTCGGGTCCTCAAGAAGGGCTTTTTCATAATACTCGATAGCTTCATCCCAATTTTTGTTGCCAGCTGCTTCTGTTGCCAATTTGTAATTCTGATTGAACGGGGAACAACCCGTTAACGCCAAGATAAATAAAACTATGGATAAAAATGCCACTTTTTTCATGGCTTTTCTCCTTCTAGGGTAATCCTTTTCGGCTCGGAGCCTTGGTCAAAAATTTCCATGTCATCGGGAGTAATTTCTCCGATGGTCACGCCCATCTCGAGGATATCTCCCGATTCAACAGCATAGGTCTGGTCTTCGAGAACTATCAAAGCGACCACCCTTTTCCCTGATTTGACATACCCGATGTATTTCACGTTAATACGGGCTTCCTCCATGGCAGATTTTTCTTGGTCAGGAGAAATTTTTTGCCCTGATGTTTGCACAGGTGATTGAAAATCTCCCGAAGGAGAAAATTCATTTGCACCCGAGTTCGCTCGCTGTTTTATGAAGATATTCCGCTTTGGTGGAGCAAGAGATTTTTTGGGCTGCATGAGCAATTCTTTCATGATGAGGCTATTCTGTTTTTTTTCTTTCCCGTCCCGTGGCAGTATTCCAGGATAAAGAACGCTCAACACAAAAAGAAAGACCAAAACCAGCAAAAAAAACTTAGTTTTCATAGTACCCTACAAGCCCGATATGTAATTCAATCCGACCGCTTTGTGTGTCGATCTTCCGAAAATCGATCCTTTCGATCATTAAAAATTTGGGGTGAATCTCGACTTGATGGATGAAACTTTTTAATGCAACATAGGGCCCTGCCATGGTGAAATGAACATGAACCATTTTTAATTTTTCTTCTTCCCAATCCGCATAATCGAACATCAAATCCGAAATAATTCGAATCCTCGCTTTCCGAAAAATTCTCCTTAGGTCAAGCCTCAATTGGTTTATGTTTTTGTTTCCTTTGTAAAAATACTTTTTTTCTATATCTGCGATATCCCGCCTGGTCTCATCCCATTGCAGCCATTTCATTTTTATTTCTCTGTTCAACTCTTTAATATTCGCAAACTCCTTTTGCAGGGTTGGCAGAGATTCGGCGGAATAACTGTAGGCCTTTTTCTGTTTAAGAGCAAAACCCTGATGAAAAATCGAGGCAACCGCAAGAAAAACGCATAACAAGACTAATATCTTGCGTTCGTTTTTCTCCAAAAGATCAAAAAGTTCTTTCATAGAATAAAGTTATCTCCGCCGTCAAAAGGCCAGCTTCGTTTATCGTCTCGCTAATAATCCTGATTCCGGAAAAATCTTTTTCATACAGATTTTGATTGAGCTTTAATAGCTCGTCGAGACTGGGAGCAACGATTTTAAGCCTGACCTCCATCTGGTTATTTTCATTCAAAGTCGGTGCCAAGGATTCGATATAACAGGATGCAGGAAGAGACTCCTCGAGAGCTGAGAAAAACTCCACCCAAGAAAAACTCTTCCTCAATATGAGCGAATTTAGCAAATCGACTTTCTTCTGATATTTTTGAGAAGCATCCTCGATCTGTGTGGAAAATCTCAATTCTTTCCGCTTGGCATCGTTTATCATCTCTTCGATTTGTGCATTGTTGTTCCGGAAATTTTTGTTCTTGTTGCTGTATTTCCAGAAAGTCCATCCCCCAGCGAATGAAATCATCAAAACGAGGGTGGTGAGAACTCCAGATAGAAGAAAAAAGAATCTCCGATTCTTCAACGGATGTGTGGCCAAATTCAAATGGACTCTTTTTTGTTTTCTCATAACAATTGACCGATCAAAGGAGACAGTATCTTTTTATCCTGTTGAGGAAGGCTGAGGCCCACTAAAGACTCTATGTTTTTGATGGGTAAGTCCAACCGTGACTCCAGGTTGGATAACATTTCTTCTTCCGATTCCAGAAATCCGAAACGGATCCAAATGGAAGCGATTTCTTTTTTTTCCTTATCTTGAATAAATTGAGCAGTATTTTCTATTTCTTGGACAATATTCTGAACTTTTTCAGATAAAAAGTTTTCATCTTGCCTTGCCATAAGAGGCTTTTGACGATAAAGAGAGGGCACAGAATCCGTAACAACCAAAATTCCGAAGGAATCTTTTTCAATATTGATCAGAAAAAAATCTTTTTCCTTGTTCCAATTCAGCAAATTGGACAGGCCCAAAAGAGGAAGACCCACAGCCTTTATCTTCAAACGCAACTGGCTGAAAAAGTCTTCATAATCTCTCACTACGGAGGACCGGGCTACGGAGGAGATGATTTTTTTTCTCTCCTTCGTTTGAAGCATATCATAAGAAATCCTGACATCATCGGATAACAGCGGCATTTGTTTCTTCACCCGAAACCTGATGAGCTGCTCTTTCTCCTTGGATGTCGCAGGGAGGGCATCAAAAGAAAAAACAAATGTCCTCTGAGATAATTCGGGAAGAAGCAGGGCCACGCCATGGTCATAAATATTGAATTTATCCACTCCCTCAAGGATAATCTTCTGCAAAAGAGGAGAATCCTTGATATTGGCCTTCTCAAACGAGGGTTGAATAATCCCTCCGGAGATAGGAAGGACAAAAAAATTCTTCAGTTCCCGGTCCTTCGTGGAGAGATGGATTCCGCTGATGTAGGAAGATGTCACTTGGAGTGCAGAATGAGGAAGGGGGTGTGCGGAAAAAAAGTCTTTAAATCTATTAATTAAATTCATGCTTATCCTTCCCGATCATTCCACGAACGTCACCTTATTTAACTCTCTAAGGCTGGTCACTCCTTTTAAAACCTTTGCCATCCCGATTTCTCTAAGGAAAATCATCCCCTCCAATTTGGCCCTTCTCCTGACTTCAGAAAGCGGTTTTCTGTCCAAGATCATCTCACGAATTTCGTCGGATAGTTGCAGTAGTTCTGCGATGGCCGTTCTGCCTCTGTAGCCTTTAAACCCGCACTCAGGACACCCCTGGCTTTCATAAAAGGTCGTGTCCTTGTAGACTTTGGGATCGAGCCCGGCTTCAAGCAATACATCTTTTTCGAATGTCACCGGCTTCCTGCAGGATGTACAGAGAATCCTGACCAAACGTTGGGCAAGAATGCAATTCAGTGCGGAAATAAAACTATAGGGATCGACCTGCATGTGCAAGAATCGCCCTATCACGTCAAACACATTATTTGCGTGCACAGTCGTAAAAACGAGATGACCTGTAAGTGCCGATTGGATGGCAATCTGCGCTGTTTCCGGATCCCTGATTTCTCCGACCATGATTTTATCCGGATCATGCCTCAATATAGACCTCAAGCCTCTTGCAAAGGTCAACCCTTTTTTTTCGTTAATCGGGACCTGTGTGACGCCGTCGATTTGATATTCAACCGGGTCTTCAATCGTTATAATTTTGTCCTCAGGACTTTTTATCTCTGTCAACGCCGCATACAAAGTTGTCGTCTTGCCACTTCCTGTAGGTCCGGTCACAAGAACCATCCCGTAAGGCTGAACGATATACCTGTTGAATTTGCCCAGCACACCCTCTGAAAAGCCCAATAAATCCAGCCTCAACTCTGACAAGGCTTCGGTGATCATTTCTTTGTCGAGAATTCGAATAACGGCATCTTCTCCGTAAATGCTTGGCATGATGGATATCCGAAAATCTATGGTCTTATCCTTGATTTTCAGACGGAACCGACCATCTTGAGGAATCCTCCGTTCAGATATATCCAAATCAGACATGACCTTGATCCGCGATACTATCGGGAGCTGGAACTTTTTATCGATGGCTTCCATCGCATCACCAAGCACGCCATCAATTCGGTATTTGATGATAACTCCCTCTTCTCTCGATTCGATGTGCACATCGCTGGCTCTCTTCTGGACAGCCGTGAATATGATAGAATTAACGAGTTTGATGATGGAACCATCCTGATCGGCCAGTTTTTCAACAGAAATCACTTCTTCCTCATCCCCTCCCTCTTTTTCCACAACCTGAATAACAAACTCTTCTGTGGCATCCTTTAGGACTTGAAGGGCGGTCTCGCTCTTACGAAGTGCCTCATGAATGGCCCACTTGGAAGCGGCATACACTTCCACGTTTTTGCCAAGAAAAGATTCAACCGAGTCAATCGTGGAAATGTCAGAAGGATCAGCAATAGCAATTTTGACTGTGTTCTCATTCTCCTCTAGTGGAATAAAATTCGATCTGTGAAGAAAATCCACAGGAAATACCTGAACCAAATCCTTACTGATGGGATAGGAGGCAAGATCGATATAAGGAACATGGTACCGTTCAGCGATCCGTTTGGTTTCCTGTTCTTCAGAACGAAAGGAACTATCTGATTTTTCTTTTTTTGATTTTTCCATCATCCCGTCACTTGTATAACGTTAAAAATGGGCAGATATACCGATAGGAGCATGGCAGCTACGATCAATCCCATAAATATGATGACAACGGGCTCGATAAGAGACACAAAAGTATCGATTCTTCCCCGGATTTTTTCATCATAGACATCTGCCACATCCGCCAATATGCCCCCAAGATTGGCCGAGCTCTCTCCGATTCGAATCATATCAATGGCCAAAGGTGTGAAAAACTGCGCTTTTACCAGAGATTCTGACAGACTTTCTCCGTTTTTTATGGAATCAGGAAGGCTTCTCATTAGATGTTGCAGGAATTTGTTCGGAACGGCCTTGCTGGCAATTCCGACAGCGGTCAACAACGAAATTCCTCCTTCAAGCAATAGGCTCAATGTACGGCAGAAGAGAGAAATCGCTGACTCCAACCAGATGGCGCGGCCGTATGGGATCCTGAGCTTGGCTCTATGTAACAAAATCCGTGTATTTTCTTTTCGCTTCATCAAAAAATATCCAATAAAAAGTAAAAGAACAAAAGCGAACAAATGCAAAAGATGACCTTTAACAAAAAAAGAAAAGGCCATCAGGGAACGTGTCACACCGGGAAGCTGGGAATCAAAGTCAGCATAAAATTGGGAAAATCGGGGAATAACAAAATTTATCAAGATAAGAAGCAACAACAGCGAAAAAAATAACAATAGCGATGGGTATGTCAGGGCCGCACGTATCTTTGACTTTGCAATAGAGATGATTTTAGCGTAATCGATATACCGCTTGATGGTCCCGTCCAGGTTGGCACTCCGCTCACCTGCCATCAGGGAAGCTATATAAACCGTCGAGAATTGATCTTCGTATGGAGCAAAGGCCTCAGACAGGGATTTTCCCGCGTGGATATCGCTTTGGATGGCCATCAGTAACTCCTTGAAGTGATGATTCTTGATTCTACTGAGTATGGCATCAATACTTTTGACGATCGGATATCCCGCTTTTATCAAAGCCACCAGCTCCTGGTTGAAAAGGATGAAATCCTTATCCTTAATTTTCTTCTCGAACGGAAGAAGGGGAATTTCGATCTTCTTCCAATCTCTCTTGATTGACAACACACAAAATCCCTTTTCTTCAAAACGTTTCCGGCATTCATTGTAAGAGGGCGACAGAAAAGACTCGGAGATCACGCTTCCATCCTCTGTTGCCACTCTGCAGATATAATAAGGCATCGTAATTATATATACTCTTATAATTTGTTACCTGTTAAGGAAAAACAAATATTAGGGAATACTCCCTGAATTGTCAACTTGACCAGTCTAGTGCACATGAGCATCGTACCCAGTGAATATTTTTTATCTTGTTGAAATTTATGTAAATAGCCTTTTGAGATGAATCCTGTGGTGATATTCTCCATCTTTAGGGGTCAGACTCAAAATGTCCCATATTGACAAAATCTCAAGAAAACCTTATTTTAAAAACAGATGAAAAATAAGCTCTTTGCTGCGCTTATCCTGTTATTTCTGCTTTCCTTTACCGTGTCTACTGACAGCATGGGTACATACGCTTTCTCTGGGATGTTTGCCGCTGAAAGCTCGGATGAAGTTCTTCAGAGCACTCAAAAGCCAAAATTTGATTACATGAGCAGTATCCTCTCTCGAAACACAAAGCCACTTGGACTGAAAGAGAATGTATCCCTGAGAAAATTGCTGAACCAGTCAAGTATCAAATGGGCGATGAGATCTGGAGGCAGGCACATCCTTAACTGAGGTCTGTTTCATATATTTTTTATCATGTTGATTCAATTTTTTGGATTCTCCGGCGCCCCAAAAAACAAGGCTGCATGAATCTGCGATGAACAAGAAAATTTTTTTGATCGTTTTAATCGTCTTCGTTTTCTTATCTTTGGGCGGCCTGAACATAGCTAAAAAAGTGGGTTGGAAAGAACCCACGGACGGGGTGACTTGGGAAGCCAAACCAGAAGGCTTAATCGCAACAAAAGTCATCGAGGGCAGTCCAGCCGACCTGAACGGCATCAGAAAGGGAGATGTTCTTGTCAAGATCAACGATATTCTCGTGCAAACCAATATCGATGTTGCTAAAAACCTGTGGATTGCCTGGAAAACCGATCAGAATCTCAGTTATCAGATACTAAGAGAGGGAGAAGCCCCCCTCACCCCCACATTTTTTCCCAGTGAAAGAGGCATCGATCTCATTTACTTTTACCTTATTCTGATCGGCCTGACGACACTGGTCATCGGCGTCATCATTTTTTTCAATTCAAAAAAGCCACTCTCTGTACCCTACATCATATTTTATCTTCTCACGTTATCTTTTTATGGCATCTATGTGTTTTCTCCCACAGGCCAGTATGATGTGTTGGATAGCCTCTTTTTCTGGCTGGATAAAATCGCGTTTTTGTCGTTTCCAGCGTTGCTTTTACACTTTTTTCTTATTTTCCCAATCAGAAAAAAAATCCTGAAAAAGAAACCATCTGTCAATTATTACCTGTACATACCCAGCGGTATCCTTCTCCTGTCCTTCGCATTCTTCCACCTCCCGCTTATCCATACTTATAATGATCATTTTATGCTCCAAATTCACGATATCCTCGAGAGAATGAGTCTTTTTCTTTTTACTCTTTTCTCCCTCGGCGTTCTCATCATTATATTTCGAGACAGATTCAAAACTCCAAACCTAATCATAAAAAGACAGCTAAAATGGATCCTGTATGGGTTGAGCCTCGGGATAATTCCTTTCACTTGTTTCTACATCATTCCTTACCTTATCGGTTTAACTCCTTCCAGAACCGCTGAGGCCTCCATCATTTTCCAAGCTTTGATTCCGTTAACATTTGCGTATTCCCTGTCCCGATACAAGCTGATGAATCTAGAGGTTATCCTCAAAAGAACCGTAACTCTCACTTTTTCTTATGTGCTGATCGCTATCATGTATTTTATCGTCACATCACGAACACAAGTTTTTTCTGAAAACAAGTTCAACGCGGTTACCCTCGGAATCCTGACCCTCATTTTGGGAGCGACTCTTTTTACGCCTCTGACAAAACTCATCCAGTCCATTTTAGACAGAGCTATTTACAAAAGGAGCTATAAATACAGAAAAACGCTGCTCTCGATAAGCCAAGAAATCAGCCG